>CAZDQR010000156.1:0-7409 GCA_964507315.1 uncultured Roseivirgaceae bacterium | reverse complement strand
GCTGAGAATATTGAACACTCTAAATTAGTATGTGCCTAAATGACTATCTCTATTCTTTTTTTTATCTTCCAAATAACCTGCCTCTGCACACTCTGTTATTTTATGAATAACAGAGTCTAACTCATAAACACTTTCTATTAATTTAGTTAGAACTTCACTATTTGGTTGACTGGACGATTCAGTTAAATTAATAATGTTTGCTAGCCCAAGTATTCTTGCAACTGGAGCTCTAGCCTTATGCGCTTGTAACCAAGCTATTTCGTCAAGTCGTTTATTTTGTTTTTCCAATATTTTTTTGGTGCGTTTATGCTCTGTTACATTTTGCGCAACACTTATAAGTGCTTTTCTTCTACCATCTTCATAAAAGATAGGATTTTTTTTAACACTATATTCAATAATAATGCCATTCCCTTGATCTGCAAATTCATTTTTTTCTATAGTTTTCCCTGTAATCCAAGCAGCTTCATCGTTGTGAGTAGTAGGGGTTAATATTTTTTTCACGATTACTTAACCGCGCGGGAATATGCCATTTTACGTAATTTCCAATTGTAATTCTTGGATTAATACAAAAAAATGCCTTCTAACAGCACGTCTTTAATAGATAATGGAAGCCGTGCTGATTTGTGTGGATATAATTACATTTTATGGCAACTGTAACAGCGACAATTAATATCGGTTTAATAACCGGAGTTCGATCTAAGGAACTAATAGAAAAGAGCTGTTTGTGAAGTTTGAGTATTGTTTCAAATTTAATATTAGGCTTTTTTTCTTGAAAAGAAGAGGCAATTATACTCGCTACTAAATTGGTAATAAAGTTGCCAAAACTTCTATGCTAAGAGTGCTCAGCTTGACTGATATTTTTAAGTTAATTGTTAATACATTTTTTATATTATTCCTGATACCTGTAATCAAATAATATTGAGGCTAATTCTTTAGGCAGATAGCCTTTATCTCCATAGATATTATCCATTACTTTTTTTAAGAAAGTTCTCAGACTTCAACGAAGTTCTATCATCTAACATTGGCCTATCCTGAACTTAGTTCAGGATCTAGTGGTGCGAGCGGAGCCGTCTACTCGATTATGGGCTTTTTATCTTTTTTGTTACTCCTCTCCAACATATTTCAAATACCATATTATATATTCTTATTTGTGTTTCTGTAAGAGCAAGCTAATGTTACGATCAATAACAGTATCCTACTATTGATCGTAACATTTTTAAAATACTATTTGTACATTAAACAGACCTTCTGTAATATTTTTGGTTGTATTATCTTGTAGGCTTACTCCATTAAAGGAGAAAGTGCCTTTCAAAAATTTACCTTCTCTAATAAATGTTACAGTTCCAGAGCCAATATCATCACTTGCTTGCCAAACACTGCCCTTAATATATGTCATAATGTTTTCAGTTTCAGTTCCACTTTCAATAGTATAGGTTCCAGGTCCATTATAGTCAAAAATACTTATTTGAATATTCATTGTGTTTTGTTCGTCTTGTCCGGAGATTGTAACGTCCTTCTCTGTAATTGATAAGTATATAGGGAAATCAGTTAAGAAATCTACGCCATCTATTTTAGCAGATAGGAAATTTTTATTGTTTTGTGGGTCATTATCATCTGTGCCATTATCATCCTTTTTACAAGATGTAAAAAGCAGCAGAACAGATAAAATACTAATTGAGAATAATTTTATTTTTTTCATAATAGAATATTTTTAATTTTCACCTACTTCTGTCTTAAGTCTTTTTCGGTTTGTTCCGACTTCTTGGCCGTTTGTTTTATTTGCCCATAACATTAGGCTAAAGTCAAAATTTACTTAACATAAAAAGGCTTTGAATATTATTCAAGTCCTTTTTATGTTAAGTAAATTTTAAGTCTAATCTTGATGAATGTCGGCTGATACATTTCCACTAAACGTATTGCTAGTTTGTGAAATACTGCTACTTGATGAAATAGCGATACCAAAACCCGCACTGTTAGTAAAACTTGAGTTTTGTATATCAATAATAGAGAAGCCTGAAAACTGAGCAACATTTAGATTCGCTTTTTCAACGTTATTAACTATACTGCCACCATATGAAATATCAACAAAATGAAGCTTATTCTTTACATTATTTGAATCATCAAATTTTACGCCTTTCCAGGCTCCCGCAGATTTGGTAACGGCACTAAAAGTAATATGATTGGAACTGGTTCCAATGGCACTTAAACTGCCTTCAATATTGAATCCTCTATTTGCTTCAAACTCAAATACTGCTCCTGGATTGATAGTTAAATCACCATTAATAACAACATTGCAATCCATTATATATTTACTGCCATCGGTAGGAGTAATCCAAGTAGCATCATTGTCTAATGCAGCATTTGATCCAAAAAAGGAAACGAGTATATCACTTTTGCCATTGGCATCTGAATACAACGAAGACTCATCTAAATACTGTAATTGGAATGGTGTAATTTGCAATCCATACCCTGTGTTGTTTGAGAATTCATTATTACTAAAAGTGGTAAGTTCAGCATTTGATCGGTAATCAACAGCAAAACCAGTACCATCACTTTCTCTTGAAATAACATTCGTCATTTTTAATTTTGATGGGTTAAGAAAGTATCCAATGCCTAAATTGGTTTTTCCTAATTGAAATGTTAAATCAGATGAGCCTCCATATTCGAAAATTACATTCGTTAACTCGTTAATTACGTTATTAGAGTCTACGAAATACAGTCCTCTCCAAAACCCTTTGATTCTGCTTTTTCCTGTGAAGGTAATTGGGCTATTGGAAGTTCCAACTGCCAGAAGAGATCCATCGTCATCAATCGTCATCAATCGATCACTGCCGAATTCTAGAATGACGCCCGCATTAATAACCAAATCGGCATTTACAATAATATTTGCCCCTATGTTATATGGAGTGTTATTATTGAGCGATACCCAAGTTGCATCTGCAGTTATGCTTGTTATTGAACTCTTAGAATAAAGCTCTACAGCATCGGTTCCATTATTAACGTAAATCGTATTGGCATCTAAATCGCCTGCCGTTACAACATTAATGCGCATCGCTAGCCCTGTGTTGTTTGCAATTTTGTTGTCTGTAAAAATTAAAAATCTACCATTTGCTCTATAATCAAAAGAAATTCCTCTTCCATCTGCATTTCGAATGAGCGAATTTTTAATTTTTATTCTTGATGGATTTAAAAAGTATCCAACTCCAATGTTTGCTTTACCCACTTCGCTAGTTAAATCAGTGCTACCGGCATAGGAAACTCTGCAATAGGTTAATTCATTTATAACATTATCTGAATCTACAAATAACAGTCCTTTCCAAAAACCAGCTACTTCAGTAGATCCAGTAAAGATGACACTATCGGATACTGTACCTACTGCTTTTAGCGACCCACTACTTTTTACACTAAAACCTGCATCTGGATCAAAATGTATTCTAACACCAGGCTCTATGGTAAGAGCAGCACTCACATTTAAAAACCCTTTTACTAAGTAATCAACCCCATCATTTAAATTAACTAGCACTGTTGGAGTTGTGATGTTTACCTCTATAATTACAAAATTTGCAGGCTCTACCGAAACCGATACTTCATCTGTACTAGAAGCTCCCTCTTCGTTGGTTACCGTTAATCTAAGTACGTAGTCACCTTCTAAATCTGGTGCAAACGTAATGTTTTGAGATTGGGCTGTAATTCCACCAAGCGTACTGCTAGCAGGAAATGTAACCATTTTCCAAACATAGGTAAGTGTACCCCCGGAAGTGCTTGTTCCACTCCCTTGAAACGTAACGGATTCTCCAAAACTAACTATTTGATCTGCTCCTGCTGAAGCTGTTACTGCCACAGGATCTACAGGATCCTCTGTAGAACAGCTAAACGAAATGAGTATAATTAGTAAGCCTACTAATTTGGATGTGTGTGTTTTGATCATAATGTGTATTTTAGTTATTTTTTGTAAGCCCAAAAAAACCACTACCTGTTTGAAAATTAAATAGGGATTTTCCCTACTTTGGCTAAGGATTTCCCCTATAATCTTTCATATTTATACTAGAATGAAAATTTTACTATTTACGCTCGCGATTATATGCAATATTTTTATTGATGCAAATGCGCAAACTGCGGCTTCAGCAGATTCTATAATCTCTTCATTAGTTTATTTACCTACTACTGAAAAAATTGATACCCTTCTTAGCCTTTCCCATTCTCCCATTAGGGGAAATGCAATGGCAAAGGAGTGTATCCTTTTTGCGCAAAAGGCGAAAGAGCTTGCATTAGAATGGAACCTATTTGATAAATATGCCAAAGCACTAGAACTAGAAGGGGTTGCTCTCGGAGCATTAGGTAAACCCATACAAGCGATTGATAGCGTTAAAAAATCGATTGAGATAAGCCAAAACATTTCAAATGATACCCTTATGGCAGAAGGATATTTTTCACTAGGCAACTTATATGAAGTAAATGATAATTTACCACAAGCGATTAATTTCTATAAAAAAGCTCAATCAAAGTTTAAATTACTTAAATCTCATCCATTAAAAAACAGTGTTATTAATAATTTAGCAAATGCGTATTATCATGCTGGATATTATTCTGAGTCTCTTACGTCTCATTTACAAGACATTACTTTTAACAAACAAAATAAAAATGAGGCTAAACTTGCCAAAGGTTACGGGAATTTATCCTTGGTTTATAAGGCTTTAAAAAATTACCAAAAGGCAAGTTTTTATATTCAGCAGGCAATCGAAACTCAAAAAAAACTTGACCTTCAATTTGACTTGAGTATTAGTTATTTAAGTGCAGGAAGTATTCAAAGAAAAATAAAAAATTATGATAGCGCTTTCTATTTTAATAAAGCAGCTTTAAAAATCAGTAATACACTCAAGGATACGATTGGAATTGCATTCGCATATTTTAATATAGCCTCTGTCCATTTTAGTAAAAAAGAAAATGCGAAAGCGATCGACAATTATTACAAAGCAAAAGATATTTTTACTGATCAAAATTATACGAGCAAAGTTTTGGTGTGCTATAACAACCTTTCCCTTTGTTACCGAGAAACAGGAGACACAAAAAAAGCCTTAATGTTTAGCCAAAAAGCTTATGAATTGGCCACGGACTTAAATAATATAGCACTCCTAGAAATGGTAACTGAAACCGTATATCTAACCTATAATGAGTTGGGCGATTATAGAGATGCTTTAAAATTTAGAGATTTAAACATGGCTTATAAAGACAGTTTGCTGAATCAAGAAAAAGTAAAAGAAATTGCCAAGATTGAAGCTAATTATGAAATAAAATCACGCGATTCAGAAATAGCCTTGCTAAATAAAAACGAAGAAATATCCTCCATTAAAGCGGAAGAAAGTGAAAAAATAAAATACTTCCTTATCATTATAGCTATTTTGCTCCTATTTATAATTGGCTATGGGTATAATCGCTACTTAGCACAGAAAAAAATTAAACTGGCGCTCTCTGAAGCCAATGGCCAGCTTAAAGAACTTAATATTTCTAAGAATAAATTCTTTGCTATAATAGCGCACGATTTACGGAACCCGATTGCCGCTTTTAATAATTTAACGAATGCATTAGTAAATAATTTTAAACACTTATCGAAAGAACAGCTTTTAAATTATTTGAGTAATTTAAACAAGTCGTCTAGCCAAATAAATGGATTATTAGAAAATCTTTTGCAGTGGGCATTAAGCCAAACTGAGACTTTAAATTTAGATCTTAAGGAATTTAACTTAAGTCGGGTAATTCAAAAGAATATAGATTTGTTAGCTCAGAATGCAGCTCAAAAAAGCATCTCCTTTTCATTTAGTGAGGGTAAAGAAACCATGGCTTATGCCGATCCATCAACAATTGACATTGTGTTTAGAAATATTATCGCGAATGCAATTAAATTTTCAAACATTGAATCTAAGATTGATATAAATACGCGATTAACAGGCGAATTTGTAGAAATTAGTATTAAAGATGAAGGCATTGGAATGACAGCAGACGAAATTGAAATGCTTTTTGATATTACGAAGGATACAACAAAAATTGGAGCTTCAACGGAAAAAGGAAGTGGTCTTGGGTTACTTTTATGCAGCGAATACATTAAGAAAAGTAAAGGTGAGATACTTGTAAAAAGTATAATTAATATAGGTTCTACTTTTATTATTAAACTACCAAGGATTGAACAAAAAGAAGCTTAATGAACAAAATTGAGGTGTATGCCGTTGACGACCACTCCATTATTTTAGATGGCATTACCGCCATGTTTATTGGGAATGACAATATTCTCATTTCTACTACATTTACCAATGGGCAAGAGCTTTTAAACGTGCTTAAAAAGCATCAACCCCAAGTGCTTTTGTTAGACATTAATTTACCTGGCTTATCTGGCATTGAACTTTGCAAAATAATAACAGAACAATACCCCACCATAGCAATTTTAATACTGTCGGCAAAAACTGAAGAATATTCGATTACCGAATCTGTTAAATCGGGCGCTAAAGGGTTTTTGCCTAAAAATGCTGATAAAAATGAAATCGAAAAGGCTATTAAATGGGTAAATAATGGCAAAATGTATTTTGGCGAAGGCATAAACGACATTATTTTTAAAGGCTTTGTAAAAGGCCTTACTTCCAAATCTATTATCACTCAAAATTCTACTCTCACTGAGCGGGAAATTGAAGTTATAAAGCTTTTTTCAGACGGGCTTCTTTACAAAGAAATAGCTCACAAGCTAGAAATTAGCATAAAAACAGTAGAAGCTCATAAGGCTAAAATAATGAAAAAGATTGAAGCCAAATCAACTGCAGAGCTAGTAAAATATGCTATCCGAGAGGGAATCTCTACCCTTGATTAAAATTTAGCTGCCATTAAATCTCCACTTAGTTGTAATAGTACAAGCTCTGCAATTTTAGCGCTGTACTTTGCCTTATTATAATTTAGGCTTGCATTCACTAAATTTAGCTGTGCTTGCCTAAAAACAATAGAAGTAATTTGCCCCAATGAGTATTGCTCTTTAGTTCTATTAAAATTGAGAAGGTTTGTTTCTAAATTCTTTTCTTCTGCCTTAAGAACAAATAAAGCCGTTTGATAGATAGTCCAAGCATTGCTCACACTTCGCTCTATACTAAGCCGAGTTTGCTCCATACTAATCTGCTGATTTTCTAACTGAATTTTGGCATTCTGTTTACGTGTATTTGTTAAACCACCATCAAAAATATTCCAACTTAGTGATGCCCCTAATGTTGGACCCCACTGGGTACTTTTATCAAAAAAGGAAGTCTCTCCAAGGTCACTATGATTATAACTATAGGATGCACTCAACCCAATCTTGGGTACTGCATTTGCTCCCGTTACCCTAAGGTCATACTCTGCATTTCGGATTGCACCTTGTTCTTGAAGTATATTTACAT
>CAZDQR010000155.1:0-7560 GCA_964507315.1 uncultured Roseivirgaceae bacterium | reverse complement strand
TAGATATGCAATTTACAAAGATTATATTATGTAGCTAAGTGATTATCTCTAAACAATTGAATGTTGCAAGATTGGTAGGGGAGCAAACACTACCTATTTCTGATTATCTTAAAATAATCTACACAAAAGCCAAACCTCAACGAGGGTATTTTATCAATAATGGGAATCAACAATCTGTGGCATTTAATGGGCCTAATGCGGATTTAGTTCCTAAAGGAAACATGAGTATTTCTTCTCAAAGTTTAGAAAATCAAGTGTCTTATTTATATAGCAGAAATTCCAAGCTTCTGTTTGCCAATAATGGGTACATTATTAATAACCAGCATATAATTGAGTACGGTTACTGGTCGTGGTTGGGTGTGGCAGAAATGTTGCCTGATGATTATGAGCTTAATTAGCTCTTGAAGAATATTTTGAGTTAAATAGCTATAGGCGTGTGAAAAGAATCAGCCTGTTGCAAAAATTAATGTTAAAAGGCATTAAGTTTAGCTGTGCTTAAAAATTGCATTTTTTGCCATTAATAGGATAAAAGCCTTTAGTTTTGTGCAGCAAATAAACACCCATATTTGCTATGTCTTTAGATTCCTCAAAATTCCTTTTCGAAGCACTTACTTACGATGATGTGCTTTTGTTGCCTCGCTATTCAGAGGTTTTACCAAGAGAAGTTTCTACAGAAACTCAACTAAGTAAAAACATCACTCTTAACGTGCCGTTTACTGCAGCCGCTATGGATACAGTATCCGAATCTGAAATGGCTATTTCTATGGCCTTAGAAGGAGGTATAGCCTTTATTCATAAAAACATGACGATGGATGCACAGGCGGCTCAAGTTCGTAAAGTAAAGCGTTCGCAAAGCGGAATGATTTTAGACCCAATTACCTTACTAAAAGACGCAACTATTGGGGAGGCAAATGCAATTATGCGCGAAAACAAAATTGGTGGCATCCCAATTGTAGATGAAAACTATGTTCTTATAGGAATTATTACCAACAGAGATTTACGGTTCTTAACCAATATGAAACAATTGGTTGGTGAAGTAATGACCAAAGATGATATTATAACGGTAGCTGAGGGAGTGGAGCTAGCAGATGCAGAAAAGGTGTTAATGCAGCATAAAATTGAAAAACTCCCCATAATTAATGAAAAGGGGGTATTAACGGGCCTAGTTACTTATAAGGATATTTTAAAGAAACAAGATAGGCCTAATGCGTGTAAAGATGAGTTTGGGAGATTACGCGTGGGAGCAGCTGTAGGAGTTACTGCAGATTTAATGGCTAGGGTAGAAAAATTGGTAGATGCAGGTGTGGATGTTGTAAGTATTGATACCGCGCATGGCCACTCCAAAGGCGTGATAGAAGCTTGTAAACAAGTAAAAAAAACCTTTACAACTATTGATGTTATTGTTGGTAATATTGCCACAGCAGAGGCTGCAGTGGCTTTAGCTGATGCAGGTGCTGATGCTGTAAAAGTGGGTGTTGGGCCTGGGAGTATTTGTACTACTCGCATAGTGGCCGGTGTTGGTATGCCTCAATTATCTGCAGTTATTGAAACCGCTAATGCGCTTAAAGGTAGAAATGTGCCTGTAATTGCCGATGGAGGTATTCGCTTTTCTGGCGATGTAGTTAAAGCTTTGGCAGGTGGAGCTAGTTCTGTAATGGTAGGTTCTATGCTTGCAGGAACTGAAGAAGCGCCTGGCGAAGTAATTATTTACGAAGGCAGAAAATATAAATCGTACAGAGGCATGGGCTCTATCGAAGCCATGGAAGATGGATCTAAAGATCGATACTTTCAAGATGTGGAGGAAGATGTAAAGAAACTAGTGCCTGAAGGGATCGTTGGCAGAGTCCCTTATAAAGGTCTAGCTTCTGAAGTTATTTTTCAACTTACAGGAGGCCTTAAAGCGGGAATGGGCTACTGTGGTTCGCCTGATTTAGCAGAACTTAGAAACTCAAAATTTGTAAAAATTACAAATGCAGGTATGCTCGAAAGCCACCCACATGATATTAGCATTACAAGAGAAGCTCCAAATTATAGCAGGTAAAACCCCTGATAAAATTTTTCTACGGGGTAACCTATCATTTTAGTACATTTGGGATGATTATTGTTGTAGGTTTAAACAACTAACCAAAACACCTTGTCTAAAAAATTAACAGCTCAAATTGCATTAGGATTATCTATAATGGCCTGGCTTGCCTTGTCCATAGTAGATCTATCTAATCAATTTAGTGCAGGCAATAATATTGATTCTGGCTTTAGCGAAAAGCTGCCCAATATGCTGTTTTTTGGATACGTGATTTCGCTTTTTATATTCTATAAGGCAAAAGTTGAGTTGGCAGATAGGCTAAATCTAATTGAGCTACTCTGGAAAATATTTGTAACTGGTATGCTCACAACAGTGGTTTCACTGTTTATAAAATCGCTCGATTATGTGCTTGGCGGCACTCAACTTATACAAAATGTATTAGTTGTTGATTTCTTGTTTTTAGTGAACCTTGGTTTATTAACGGCTTTTATCATTGCCACTTTTGTGGTTTGGAAAAGGCTTATTCTATACCAAAAAAATAAACGACTGCTCTTATTATGGACTATTTTCGAATATTCCTTGTTTGGCAGTATCCTCCTAGATTTTATCTCCTTTTCTGGGAAAGAATATTTCCTCGTTGTTATTGTTGCCTTAGGCCTTATTGTTTCGGTAAATATGAAATGGGTTGCGTTTCTAAGTTTTAAACAAAAATGGAAAAGCATTTTACTCCTGTTAATTACATTATTATACTTAGTGTATTTCTATCTAAACCTAATTACCTACCGCGATTCTTATGAATTTTTATCCTTGCTCTCTAACAGTATGTTTATTCATGCGGCTTTTGTGTTTACCTCTTCTTATGCCATTTTTTCATTATTAGTAATTGTGTTTAATTTACCTACCACTTCTGCATTTGAGCAAAAGTTAAAAGAGGTAGTTAATTTTCAACGTTTATCACAATCTATTCAAACAGAGAAAAATGAAGAAGAGGTGTATGCTATTCTATTAGAAAGTGCTGTTAGAACTGTGGAGGCTGATGCTGCCTGGATTGAGTTAAAGTCGTCTGAAGAACTCTATTTAGATCAAATTACTTATGATGAAGTGAGTGATATAAAAAAGAGTTTTTCAAACTCGGGCTTGGCATTTAGAAAGAAAATAGATGCGAATGAGAATAAAAAAACAGGCGTAACAGGTAAATTAAAATCTGGCAATTTTAGATCACTATCATTTTTTCCAATTTGGGTGAACGAAACACAAGAAGGAACCCTCTATTTATTAAAAGAAGTGAGGGATGGATTTACCAAAGAGCTAGTAGAAATAATAGAAACGTTTACAAATCAAGCGGCTATATCTATTGCTAACTTTAGAATGCTAAACGAAGCCATTTTAAACGAGCGTTATAAGGAAGAACTTAAAATTGCCAAGCAAGTACAATCCAAGTTGCTGCCAAGCAAGTTAGATACAAATACAGATTTTGAAATTAGCACTTTTACCGAAGCTGCAGATGAAGTTGGAGGAGATTATTATGATAGTTACAAAATAGGAGAGCATAGAACTGCGTTAATAATTGGTGATGTGAGTGGTAAAGGAACTTCGGCTGCTTTTCATATGGCTCAAATGAAAGGGGTGTTTTTAGCCCTAGCGCAACTAGATTTATCGCCAACAGAATTTTTAAATAAAGCAAATTTGGCTATAAGTTCTGGTTTAGATAAAACCTCTTTTGTAACAATCTCGTATTTTGTTATAGACTCTATAGCTAAAACAATAGATTTTGCCAGAGCTGGTCATGTTCCTTCTCTATATTTTAATAAAAACGATAATAAAGCCGCTTATTTTAAAAATAAGGGATTAGGTCTAGGGATTATTCGCGGAGAAAAATTTAGAACATACATTCAACAATCGTTAATACAATATAGAGCAGGTGATATACTCGTATTATATACAGATGGAATTACTGAAGCTCAAAACGAGGCTAAAGAAGAATTTGGCTACGATAGGCTATTAACGATAGTAGAAGAAAATGAATCCTTAAATGGAGAGGGAATAAAAGATAAAATTATAGAAAACCTCTACCAATTTTGTAATAATGAATCTTTAGATGATGATTATTCATTGGTGGTGATAAAATTTAGTTAGTATGGTAAAAATAGAAACCTTTATAGAAGACAAAACGGCAATTATTACGATTGATGGTGATATTGATGCGAGCTCTTCTATCCAATTAGATGAAAGCTTGTCTAAAAATGTTAATTCTGATCAGAAGCTAGTTTTAATTGATTGTTCAAAACTGGTGTACATATCTTCGGCCGGCTTAGGTGTTTTTATGTCTTATATAGAAGAGTTTAAAGCTTCAGGACAGCAATTTGTGCTTTTTGGTTTAAGTGATAAAGTAAAAAACGTATTTGAAATGTTGGGTCTAGATCAGTTAATGAATATTGTGCCCTCCAAAGAAGAAGCACTAAATTTTGTAAATGAAGGATAGTATTCAGATATATTGCGCAAGAGAAAACCTAGTTAAGGTAAGAAAGTTTATTACCGAAAGCTTAAGGGATACCTCGTTGACTGATATAGAAGTGAATACACTTGTACTTGCTGTGGATGAAGTCTGTGCTAATGTAATAATCCATTCTGCAGAATGTGATCATAAAAAATCGCTCCAAGTTTTTACCGATATTAGGTCTAAAGAGGCCATTTTCGAGATTATTGATAAAGGAGAAGGCTATGATTTACGCAATCATATAATGCCACAGTTAAATGATATTATTAAAGCAAGAAAAAAAGGGGGTGTAGGATTGCTCCTTGTTCAAAAAATAATGGACAAAATAGATTTTATTCCAAATACTAAAGGGAATATTATTCGTTTAATAAAGCACTTTTAGTTGATTTTATTAAAATTGCACTCTTTATTACTTTTACATGAAGATACTTAATTCAATAACCCTAGTTTTTTTGTTGGGGTGCAGCCTTTTTCAATCAGTTTATGCGCAAAGTGGAAAGCCTCTATTCTCAATAGGGCAAGAAAGGCATTATAGCGAAGAATTTAATTATGCTTACGCAAAAAACAATATTGATACCCAAATTAAGCAAGATAGCATAGATGCATATCTTGAGTTATACATCAACTTTAGGCTTAAGGTAAAAGAGGCAAAAGTGTTGGGCTACGATACCACTAAAGCATTTGTTGCAGAGTTTGAATTATATAAAAATCAGTTAGAAGAGGCATATATTTCACCTAAAAAAGAGCAAGAAGCTCTTATTAGAGAAGCTTATGATAGGAGTTTGTGGGAAATAAGAGCATCACATATTTTAATTACAGTTCCCAAAGAGGCAACAGGCGCGGATACACTTAATGCCTATAAAAAAATTGCACAAATTAGGCAAAGAGTATTGGCAGGAGAAAAATTTTCGGAGTTGGCTACAACCTTATCTGATGATCCATCGGCAAAGCAAAACGGAGGCGACTTAGGGTATTTTTCTGTTTTTCAAATGGTATATCCGTTTGAAAACGCAGCTTACGCAACGGCTGTTGGCAATATATCTAATCCTATAAGAACCCAATTTGGCTACCATATTATTACGGTGGTTGAAAAACGTGCTAATGAAGGCAAAGTACGAGTTGCTCATATAATGATACGTTCAACGGATAAAAATGGAAACGAATTTAAAGCAGAAGCAAAGAAGAAAGCCTTCTATATTGATTCATTAGTACAAAATGGAGGTAATTGGAACGAGCTATGCCAGAAATACTCCGAAGACCAAAACTCACTTGCTAAAAACGGTGAGATAAAACCTTTTGGGAGAGGCGAAATTGTACCTGAATTTGAACAAGCAGCTTTTAAACTAAAAAACAATAACGACATATCACTACCCATCAAAACACAGTTTGGTTGGCACATCATCAAGCTTATTGATAGAATTCCTGTGGGTAGTTTTAAAGAGGAGCAAAGTAAGCTGGCGCGTAAAATTAAATCCGATGCTAGGTCGTCTATGCCTCGTGCCGAAATGCTGAAAACATTAAAAGAAGTGAATAAGTTTTATAGAAACGAGGAGGCTGCCAATAAAATATTGCAAACACCTTCGTCTGTAGCCGTTAACGGGCAATGGCGTTTTGATAGTGTTCATTTGACTAATGCCGCTGTGCTTTTTACTTTGCCCAACGTAGAAATTACGGTTGGCACTTTCTATAAAAGCATAACAAATAATTCCTTCGATAAACGTCTAGGAGTCAAACAACAGTTGCAAAAGCAATTAATAAACTACGAAGACTCGTTGGTTATTAGTTACGAAAAGCAGCACCTATCTTTAAAACACCCCGAATATAAATTTTTAGTGCAGGAGTATTACGATGGTATTTTACTCTTTTCAATTATGGAAGACTCTGTTTGGAACCTTTCTATGAGTGATAGTATTGGACTAACGCATTATTATGAAGAAAATAAAATGGATTATGCTAAATCTGTAATAGATACCACCATTTTTTCAAGCAGATCTGATAGTGAATTAGTTTTAGCAATGAGCACAACTGAAAAGAGTATGGATAGAAAAGAATGGGATGAGCTAAAAACACTTCTTTTAGAGAAAAACAGCGAAAGTCCATTAACTTTGCAAATTATTTCAACCGAAGCCTCCAATAGACCTCTAATACTAGAGGCCAATGTAAATGAGCTGGTAGAAATAGAAAATACTTGGTATTGGGTTAAAGTTGCTGATATAGTTGAATATCCTGAATTGAATACAATTAAAGGAAGGGTTATTTCTGATTATCAACATTTTCTTGATGAAAAATGGATAAAGAGTTTAAAGAAAAAATATCCTGTAAAAATTAATAAAAAGAGCTTGAACAAAGTATATGAGTATTTTAAAGCTGTTGAATAATATATTAGTAACTGTTTTTCTTATTTTTTTTGTAAGCTGCGAGCTTTTACAAGTTAAAAATGAAGAAGAAGGAAAGTTGGCTGCAGAAAAATCTGTGGCAAGGGTAAATAATACTTATTTATACCAATCCGATCTTGAAGGAATGGTTACAGCTGGCACCTCCATAAAAGATAGCACGGATAGAGTTGAGCGTTATATTAAAAATTGGGTACGTAAGCAACTTTTAATAGACGAAGCTAAATCTAAAATAGATTTTGATGAGGCCGATTTAGAGCGTAAAATTCTCAATTATAGATATAGCCTAATCGCGTATCAATATCAAGCATTTTATGTTAATCAGCACATTAATAAAGAAGTAAGCGAAGAAGAAATAATTAGTTATTATGAAACTAACCAAGATAATTTTCCCTTAAAGCAAAATATTATTAGAGGTAACTTTATAAAGTTACCAAGTGAGGCTCCTCAATTAAAAAGGGTTAAAAAACTGCTATTGTCATCCAAAGAAAAAGATGCAGAGGCATTGGAGGCTTATTGTTTTGGCAATGCAATAAATTTTACTCTTATTGATTCGGTTTGGATTAATTATGATGACTTGGTGAGGGGCTCTCCATTTGCAGAAACGCCCAATACAGTACAATTTTTACGTAAAAGAAAGTATGCGG
>CAZDQR010000154.1:0-7588 GCA_964507315.1 uncultured Roseivirgaceae bacterium | reverse complement strand
ATATGGATTTATCTGTACGTGCTTATAACTGTCTTAAAGCTGCAGATGTAAGATCGTTAGGTGATTTAGTAAGTTTAGAAATTTCTGATATGATGAAATTTAGAAACTTCGGTAAGAAATCATTAGCTGAATTAGAGCAATTAGTTGTTGACAAGAATCTGACATTTGGAATGGATCTTGCAAAATATAAATTAGAAGAGGACTAAGAATAAGATGAGACACGGAAAGAAATTTAATCACTTAAGCAGAACAAGTTCGCATAGAGCTGCAATGCTTTCTAATATGGCTTCGTCTTTAATTCTTAGCAAAAGAATTTCGACAACAGTAGCAAAAGCAAAAGCATTGAGAAAATATGTTGAGCCTTTATTAACTAAGTCGAAAACTGACGATACTAATTCTAGAAGAGTTGTATTCTCTTATTTACAGAATAAAGAATCTGTTACTGAGTTATTTAACGAAGTAGCTGAAAAAATTGCAACTCGTCCTGGAGGATATACACGTATCCTTAAAACGGGAAATCGTTTTGGCGATAATGCGGAAATGTGCATTATTGAGCTTGTTGATTATAATGAGTTAATGAAAAAAGAAGCGACAGAAGAAAAGCCTAAAACGCGTAGAAGCAGAAGAGGTGGATCTAAGAAAGAAACTGAAGCTAAAGTTGAAACTGCAGCGGAAGATGTTATTTCGGATGCTGAAGTAGTAGAAGAAACAAAAGAAGAGACTCCTAAAGAGGATGATGCTTCTGAAGATTCTAAAGAGGAAGAAGGTAAAAAATAATCTTTTTCTGAAAGGAAAGTTAAAGGGATTAGATTTTTATCTAATCCCTTTTTTATTTTTGCATGAGTGTTACTTACCAACGATAAAAGATGAGTATGAATAAACCTATCAAAAAGAAAGCCTATCTATTACTCGAAGATGGATTTAAAATGGAAGGTGTGGCCATTGGAAAAATGGGTACCTCCGGGGGTGAAATATGTTTTAATACGGGTATGACAGGCTATCAAGAAGTTTATACGGATCCTTCTTATTTTGGACAGGTGGTTATAAATACAAATGCTCATATTGGTAATTATGGAACTGTTGATGCTGAGAATGAATCTGCTAAGCCCCAAATTAATGGGTTGATTGTAAATGATTACTCAGATCATAATAGTAGAGATAATTCTGATTCTCTGCAGAGCTTTTTAGAGAAGCATGGTGTGGTTGGAATTTCTGATGTGGATACACGTTCATTGGTTAAACATATAAGAGATAAGGGTGCAATGAATGTGATTATATCTTCGGATCTTGAAG
Organism: uncultured Roseivirgaceae bacterium; assembly: GCA_964507315.1. Lineage (GTDB taxonomy): Bacteria > Bacteroidota > Bacteroidia > Cytophagales > Cyclobacteriaceae > JAKISE01. The sequence continues at coordinate 6,295 of CAZDQR010000154.1, read as the reverse complement.
AAAATAAATTACAAGAAGAGCTGGAGAAGCTGCCTCAAATGGATGGTTTAGAATTAGCCTCAATGGTATCAACTCAAGAACCTTATATTTTAGGAGAAAACAATAAAATAAAAGTAGCCGTATTAGATTTTGGTATTAAGCGAAGTATTCTTACTAATTTTTTAGATCGTGGTTGTAAGTTAAAAGTATTTCCTGCTAAAACTTCGATGGAAACTGTCATGCAATGGGAACCGAATGGCGTGTTTTTATCAAATGGCCCTGGAGATCCTGCTGCAATGGATTATGCTGTTGATTCTGTTAAAGAGCTTATAAGTTCTGATAAACCATTATTTGGTATTTGCTTAGGTCACCAAATTATAGCACGTTCTTATAATATAGGTACGTATAAAATGCATCATGGGCATAGAGGTCTTAATCATCCCGTTAAGAATTTACTCACGGGGAAAAGTGAAATTACCTCTCAAAACCATGGGTTCTCAATTTCTTCAGAGGATGTAGAATCATCTACAGAAGTAGAGAAAACGCATATAAATCTCAATGATAGAACCATTGAAGGAATCAAGATTAAAGGAAAAAAAATATTTTCTGTTCAGTACCACCCAGAGTCTTCTCCGGGGCCGCACGATTCAGAATACTTATTTGATGATTTTATAGAATTAATAACAAAATAATTTTTAGCATTATGGCAATAATAGAACAAGTACACGCCAGACAGATTTTAGATTCACGAGGAAACCCAACTATTGAAGTAGATGTAATTACTACCAATGGCGTTTTAGGTAGAGCAGCAGTGCCTTCTGGCGCTTCTACAGGTGAGAACGAAGCAGTTGAACTACGTGATGGCGATAAGACGAAATATTTAGGAAAAGGTGTTTTAAAAGCCGTAGAAAATGTAAATGAAGTAATTGCACCAGAAGTTGTTGGTTTTTTAGTAACTGAGCAACGTTTAATCGATCAAATAATGATTGATTTGGATGGAACTGATACCAAATCGAAGCTAGGAGCAAATGCTATTTTGGGCGTTTCTTTAGCTGTAGCTAAAGCCGCGGCAGAGGAGTCGGGTTTGCCTTTATACCAATATATTGGTGGTGTAAATGCGCATAAATTGCCTGTTCCAATGATGAATATTATCAATGGAGGATCTCATTCAGATGCACCAATCGCATTTCAAGAATTTATGATTCGTCCTGTTGGAGCTGCAACATTTTCAGATGCAATTAGAATGGGTACGGAGATTTTTCATAGCTTAAAGAAAATACTCCACGATAAGGGCTTAAGTACAGCCGTAGGTGATGAAGGTGGTTTTGCACCAAATTTAGCAGGTGGAACGGAAGAAGCCTTAGAAAGTATTTTACTTGCCGTTAAATCTGCCGGGTATGAGCCTAACGAAGATGTAACCATTGGGTTAGATTGTGCAGCATCTGAATTTTATGTGGATGGTAAATATGATTACTCAAAGTTTGAAGGAAAAGAAGGTAAAATAAGAACGAGTGCTGAACAAGTAGATTACTTGGCCTCTTTAATTGAAAAATATCCTATTGATTCTATTGAAGATGGATGTGACGAAAATGATTGGGAAGGTTTTAAAATGTTAACAGCAAAAATTGGTGATAAATGCCAGATTGTTGGAGATGACCTCTTTGTAACGAATGTTAAGTTTTTAGCCCGTGGTATTAAAGAAAAATCGGCTAATTCAATCTTAATTAAAGTAAACCAAATTGGCACATTGTCTGAAACATTAGATGCCATTGAAATGGCTCATAAAGCGGGCTATACTGCAGTTATTTCTCATAGGTCTGGTGAAACAGAAGATGCAACAATTGCGGATATTGCAGTTGCAACAAACGCAGGTCAAATTAAAACTGGCTCAGCTTCACGTTCTGATCGTATGGCTAAGTATAATCAACTACTTAGAATAGAAGAAGAGCTTGGTGAAGTAGCTGCTTACGAAGGTAGAAGATTTAATTAGTGCCTTCTTTGAATGCCATTCCTGCGTAGATTGGAATCTGTTCAACGGTAGTAACTTTAAAAGTTTAAGGCCTCAATTGATTAATTGAGGCTTTTTTTTGCGTTATTTGATAAACTATTAACGAACAAAATGGAATCACTCAAAAAAGCAATTAGAAATTACTACCTAATGGTAGGTGCTTTTTTTATTATATGGATTACTTTTTTTGACAGTAATGACCTGTATAGTCAGTATACGTTAGTTCGGAAACTAGATAATATTAGTGCTGATAAAACATATTATTTAGAGAAAATTGAAGAAGTTAAAAACGATCGAGAAGAGTTGCTTAACGATCCTCATTTATTAGAAAAATTTGCACGAGAAAAGTATCTAATGAAAAAACCAACTGAGGATTTATACGTTATAGTTGAAACAAAAAAGAATTAATAATGAAGAGAAGCTTAATCATACTTACCCTTATCGGTGTGTTTGCCATTTCGGCATCTGCTCAAAAAGGAGATTATGCAGTTGAAGAAAATAGCAATTTCATGGATAGGGTATACTTTGGTGGTGGCATGGGCCTTTCCGGTGGTTCTTGGGGAACATCTGTTAGTTTGTCGCCTATTGTAGGTTATATGGTTTCGAACAGGCTATCTGTAGGTGTTGGAGCTACGTATCAGTATTATAAATACAAAGATGCTTATTACGATTATTCAGATAATAGATATGGTGGCAGTTTATTTGCACGAATGAATTTGGTGAGACAGGTGTTTGCCTACGGAGAATATTCTTTTTTAAATTACTCTATAAATGGAGATTCGAATAACCGATCAACGGTACATCGCTTGCCTCTTGGCTTAGGTTTCTCACAAAGTATGGGCCCACGTTCTTCTTTTAACATTGTGGCTGCATACGACATGCTGTATGAGTTAAATGGCCCTTATGCTTCACCTTGGGTATTTACTTTCTATTTCTCCCTTTAGAAGGAAAGATTAAATTTCTTTGCTACTTCTTGTAAGTCGATAACAACCTTTTCGTTTAATGGAATGCCGTTGGCCAAACGCTCTGCTTCAAAAAATCGTTCAGGGTCGCCAGGTATAACTACATTGGGCATGCCTTTTACCTTTTCTGCATTCCTAAAACGCTCAATCCAAGTATCCATACTGGCTTTAAACTCATCTGCAGGTCTAAATCCATCAATTCGCATAGCGCCTAAAAAATGACCAATTCCTTCGCCTACAGGATCTTCGGGCATTGGTAAAAAACTAACAAATGGGGGTACCCAAGGGCCGAAATTAGCGCCCGAAAATACACCAGAAAATATATCTACAATAGAACCAAGACAAAAACCTTTATGGCTTCCGTGGTCTCTATCTCCTCCTAATGGCAATAATGCACCACCCTCTTTTAATTCATGAGGATCGGTAGAAGATTGTCCTTTTTTATTTTGAATCCAACCTTCGGGGGCCTCTTCACTTTTGCGTTGAAGAATCTCCAATTTCCCATTGGCTGCTGTGGTAGTGGCAAAATCAGCCACAAAGGGAGGTTGTTTATCTGCAGGTATTGCTACTGCAATTGGGTTGGTGCCCAGCATTCGTTCGGTAGAAAAAGTAGGAGAAACCAATGGGCTTGCATTAGTCATAGACATGCCTACCATATCGTGCTCTAAGGCCATCATAGCATGGTAGCCCGCAATGCCATAATGATTAGAGTTTTTAATGGAAATCCATCCTGAACCTACGTTTTTAGCTTTTTCAATAACAATATCCATCGCTTTAGGCGCCACTATTAGTCCTAGGCCTGCATCTCCATCTACCACACCTGTGCTTGGTGTTTCGTGCACCAATTTTACATTGGGTGTTGGATTAATCCTGTCAGCTTCCCAAAGGCGGATATAGCCAATAAGGCGAGCCACACCATGGGAATCTATACCTCGTAAATCAGCCGAAACCAATACTTTAGTCGCTAATTCAGCATCAGCTGCAGAGCAACCTATTTTTAAAAACACATCGTTGGTAAAATCTCTTACTTTATCGAATGAATACATACTATCAAAATTTGGGAGCAAAGGTAAGAAAAACTTAAAATATGAAATAAAAAAAGTTGCCAAAATCTCTGTATATTTTAGATTTTTTATACTCAGCAGGCTGCTACATTTTTCTTATATTTGAGTCATTAAATATTATTAATATGACCTATCCATCTAAAGAAGAGAAAATAAAAAAGCTAGAAGAGCTAAATAAAAAGGCAGAATTAGGTGGGGGCGAAAAAAGAATTGAGAGTCAGCATAAAAAAGGGAAAATAACTGCTAGGGAGCGAATTTCATTATTATTAGATGAAGGAAGCTTTGAAGAACTAGGAAAGTTAGTGCTACATAGAAGTACCGCTTTTGGCCTTGACAAACAAAAGTTTTTGGGTGATGGGGTTGTAACTGGTTATGGAAAAGTTAATGGCAGGTTAATTTACATCTTCTCTCAAGATTTTACTGTGTTTGGAGGTTCATTATCAGAGGCTTATGCTGAAAAAATAGTGCGTATTATGGATCTTGCCATGAAAAATGGAGCTCCTATTATTGGGCTTAATGATTCTGGAGGCGCAAGAATACAAGAAGGAGTGGTATCCTTAGGAGGCTATGCTGATATTTTTTACCGAAACACCAGAGCCTCTGGAGTAATACCTCAAATATCTGCCATAATGGGGCCTTGTGCTGGTGGTGCCGTCTATTCCCCAGCTATAACGGATTTTACACTTATGGTGGAAAATACTTCTTACATGTTTGTAACAGGACCCAACGTGGTAAAAACGGTTACCCAAGAAGATGTAACTGCAGAAGAGCTAGGAGGAGCAAGTACACATAGCACGAAAAGTGGCGTTACTCATTTTTCATGTTCAAATGAGGTTGATGCCATTAATCATATTAAAAAATTGCTGAGTTATATCCCTCAAAATTGTGAAGATGGGGTTCCTTTACTTCCATATGAAGTAAGCGATGAAATAAGACCTGAACTAAATGATATAGTGCCAGATAACCCTAATCAGCCGTATGATATGCGTGAGGTGATTAATGGCATTATAGATAAGGGAACCTTTTTTGAAGTACATAAAAATTATGCTGAAGCATTGTGGTTGGGTTTGCCAGATTAGCTGGGCGAAGCATTGGTATTATAGCTAATCAGCCGCAGGCATTTGCAGGGGTATTGGGTAATAACTCTAGTAAGAAAGCTGCTCGATTTGTGCGCTTTTGCGATAGTTTTAATATTCCTTTATTGGTATTAGAAGATGTGCCAGGCTTTTTGCCAGGTACAGACCAAGAGTGGAATGGAATTATCGTTAACGGAGCTAAACTCTTATACGCTTTTAGCGAGGCAACCGTGCCAAGGATTACTGTAATTACGCGAAAGGCCTATGGTGGTGCTTATGATGTAATGAATTCTAAACATATTGGAGCCGATATGAACTATGCTTGGCCAACGGCAGAAGTAGCGGTAATGGGAGCTAAAGGTGCAGCAGAGATAATATTTAAAAAAGAAATAGCAGCAGCAGAGGATCCGGAAGCTAAGCTTCAGGAAAAAGTAGATGAATACAGCGAAAAATTTGCCAACCCTTACTCTGCAGCTGAACGTGGTTATGTAGATGAAATCATTATCCCAGAGCAAACAAGAAAGAAATTAATTATAGCATTTGAAATGCTCGAAAACAAAGTGGATACTTTGCCAAGGAAGAAGCACGGTAATATTCCATTATAATTATCAGTTAGAAATTATCAATTACTAATATATAGAATGAAAAAGAACGAGAAATTCTTATACGAATATTTAAATAATGCCTCACCTACTGGGTTTGAGTCATCAGGACAAAAAATTTGGTTAGATTATATTACACCATACATCGATGAATATATTTCAGATACCTACGGTTCTGTGGTAGGGGTTATTAATCCTGAAGCGGAGTACAAAGTTGTTATAGAAGCGCATGCCGATGAGATTTCTTGGTTTGTGAATTACATTAATGAAAACGGCTACATTTATGTTGTTCGTAATGGAGGTTCTGATCATCAAATAGCGCCTTCGATGCGTGTAAATGTGCATACCGATAAAGGACCTGTAAAAGGAGTTTTTGGATGGCCAGCAATACATGTTCGTCATGGAGAGAAAGAAGCGAACCCTACATTAAAAAATATTTTCGTAGATGTGGGCTGTTCTTCTAAAGAAGAAGTAGAGGAGCTAGGAATTCATGTAGGTTCTGTTATCACCTTTGAAGATGAGTTGATGGAGCTTAATAATACGTATTACACAGGCAGAGCATTAGATAACAGAATGGGTGGATACGTAATTGCCGAAGTGGCTC
>CAZDQR010000153.1:0-7622 GCA_964507315.1 uncultured Roseivirgaceae bacterium | reverse complement strand
AGGAATATCAAGAAATTAATGATGTGGCAGGAGTCTTTCTAGAAACTGCTCACCCCATAAAATTCAAAGAAGAGGTAGAGCCAACCTTAGGAATTGAATTGGAGGTTCCTGAATCTTTAAAAATGTTTTTAAAGAAGAAAAAGGTAGCAATTAATTGCACAGCTAATTATGATGATTTTAAAAAGGCACTAATGAGCTTATAATCAGTATTATAAATTTGGAAAAAGTAGGAAGCAACTTTTATCCAATCTCACAGTTTATTTATGACCAAGACTCTACAAAGGAGTCCTTCGTGACTTACCGTGTGCTAGCAAAATTGCTTAAAGCAAGAAAAGGTTTATGGTTTACTACTGTTACCCTCTCATAATCAAAAACACCATATAGCCCATGTAGGCTAAGAAAAACCAAAATCCTTCCCAGCGGCTAATAATTGTTCTTTTACCAACAATTACTGCGAGAATAAGCATGGTACTCGCAATGATTATCATAAAAATATCCGAGTTACTAACTACCTCAAATGCAAGAGGTTTAATGGTTGCACTTAGGCCTAAAATCCATAACAAGTTAAAAATGTTAGAGCCTACCGCATTACCTACCGCAATGTCTGTATTGTTTCTGCGTACAGCCACAATAGATGTTACAAGTTCAGGTAATGAAGTGCCTATAGCCACAATTGTTAACCCAATGAATGATTGACTCATACCAAATATGGTTGCCAAATGAACAGCTCCATCCACTACCCACTTACCACCAAAATATAGGCCAACCATACCAATTAATATGTAGATTACCGACTTTCCTGTTGACATAACTACAATATCAGCAGTTTCATTAATTTCTTCATTATTTTGCTTGGCCACTACATATACATAGGCCAAAAACATAAAGAAGAAGAAGAGAAGCACAATGCCATCATACCTAGAGATTAAGAGGCCGTCAGCAGGATCTGCCTCATTAAAAATAGTAGCATTTGCTAAAAAGCCAACCAATAAAGTGGCAATTAATGAAAATGGTATTTCACTAAAATATGTGCTTTTAGTTAGTGGTAAAGGCTTAATCATAGCCGTAATACCTAAGATTAATAGTATGTTAGCCACATTACTGCCTAACACATTGCCAATAGCCAATTGTGAATTTCCTCCAAAACTTGCCATTAAATTTACTAAGAGCTCGGGCAATGAGGTGCCAAATGAAACAATGGTTAACCCAATAATGATGCTTGGTAAATTCAGTCTTTTTCCGATGGAAGAAGCACCATCAACCAATAAATCGGCTCCTTTTATTAAAATAACGAAACCGGCAACAAAGAATAGATAAATCATAACTGACTAGAAGTAAAGAGTTTACAAGCCTCTTTAGATAGATGGTTCACAAAATTTGGTATAACTAGCTTACAATAATAGTTCTACTTCTAACAAAAATAGAACTATCCTAAGTTATATTTTACTACAAACTAGAACTTGCAAGTTGTTCTTTATATCTCGTATGCCAAATAAGTAAACGGAGCCTCCGGGTTTTAATCCTATTTTTTTTCGAAATTCCTCTACTGTATCTGTGAAGTTGCGAACTGCAATGTTTGCCTGATTTGTACCAATAGCAGCCAAAATCTGTTTTTTATTATACTTAAGAACCTTATCAACTTTAAATTTTCGTCCCGGAAAATCATTCCTTAGTAAATTAGAACTATAAAGGTTTGTGTTTTTATTAAGCTTATGCAAATCAAATTCTACAGCTAGCTGATCTGTTTTTCCAATTTTTAAGATACTTGCTGCAGGTTCGTATAAATAAATAGATATTTCTGCCACTGCAACATCCTCCTTTGAATCCAATTCGGCAGTAAACGAATAATCATAGGCAATGTCTACAGCTGATACTTTAGTCTTTGGGCTGTTTGCTTTTTTTTGAATAAAGAGTAACTCTTTAACTTCATTTTTTAGAGCAACCACAACTACTTCTGCCACATTAGCCAATTGCGAAACCCCTTTTGTAATGTCTAGCATAGGCGATGCTTTTACTAAAACCATCTTAGCCTTTTGTAACAAATTAGGTTGTATTTTAACAATATTAGGGGAGCAATCCTCGAACAAAAACACTTTTTGGTCTTGATTCCTACGAGCAGGATCAACGTAAATACAATCTGCTACCCCCTTAAAATTGGCAATATATTCCTCACTATTGGCATGAACAACCTCAATATTAGAGGCTCCTAATAGTCTAAAATTATGAGCTGCAATTTCTACTAAGTCTTTATTAAAATCAACATAGATAACCTGCTTAAACTTTTTAGATAGGTAATAAGAATCTACTCCTGCTCCTCCTGTTAAATCAATTGCTAAATTTCCTTGTATAAGATTCGATTTGTATTCTGCGGTAATCTCTGAAGAACACTGTTCCATAGATAATAATGGAGGCATAATAATACCATCGGTTTGAAACCATTGTGGAAGTTTAGCTTTCGCCTTTTGTCGTGCTCGCAACTGATCCACCACCAATTCCATGGGAATATTGGGGTGTTTCGACTTATTAAAGAGAAGTCGATCATAGTCAGCAGGCTTGAGCGTACTCTTTTCCTGCCTTTTAATAAATTCTACTACCTGCGGTTGTAGTAATCGATTAAGCATGAACCAATAAGTTGGCAATTAGGTGTTCAGCTATTTGAACCGCATTAGTAGCAGCCCCTTTACGCAAATTATCCGCCACAATCCACATATTTAAGGTGTTTTCCTGCGTTTCGTCTCTACGAATTCTACCCACAAAAACCTCATCTTTACCATGTGCATATAACGGCATTGGGTATTCATTATTGGCAGGGTTGTCTTGTACAATAATCCCACTTGTATTAGCTAAAAGCTCTTTTACTTTAGCAATATCAAAATCATTTTCAAACTCTACATTTACGGCTTCTGCATGCCCTCCAACAACTGGCAAACGGACAGCAGTGGCTGTTACCAACACTGTGTCATCACCAAAAATTTTCTTGGTTTCATTTACCATTTTCATTTCCTCTTTGGTGTAATCATTTTCCATAAATACATCAATGTGCGGAATTACATTTTTATCGATTGGGTAAGGATATACCATGTCGCCTTCTATTCCTTGGCGCTCATTATTCATTTGATCAACGGCAGCTTTGCCTGTACCCGTAACCGATTGGTAAGTAGAAACCACCACGCGCTTCACTTTATATGCTTGGTGCAATGGAGCTAATGCTAACACCATTTGAATAGTTGAGCAATTAGGGTTGGCAATTACTTTATCACTAGCAGTAAGTTCATCCCCATTTATTTCTGGCACAATTAATTTATTGTCTGGGTTCATTCTCCATGCCGAAGAATTATCAATTACATAAGTACCTGCCTCCGCAAATTTTGGAGCAAAGGCAAGCGATGTGTCTCCTCCTGCAGAAAAAATGGCTATGTCTGGCTTGGCATCAATCGCATCTTGCATACTAATAATAGCGTACTCTTTATCTTTAAAGCTAATTTTTTTACCTACAGATCTCTCAGAAGCCACTAAAAGGAGCTCATCAAATTCAACATTTCTTTCTTTCAGCACCTGAAGAATCTCGCTCCCGACCAATCCTGTTGCTCCAATAATTGCAAGTTTCATAAAATTATTAGTTATTGTCTTTAAAAAATATGTAATGATCGCAAAAATAGCGAAAGGCATCTTTATAACAGCAATCTTGGGGCTCGTTTGCAGCCCATTATTCGCTCAGTGGAGCGATAGTTTCGATGATGGTAATTTTACCACCAACCCTGAATGGATAGTGGATGTTAATGACTTTATTATCGAATCGGGTTTGCTCCGCTTAAATGCTCCTGCACAAACAGGAAGTTCTAGCTTAGCCGTTCTTTCTAACATTAGTCTAGATGCTTCGTGGTCATTTTTTCTTAGGCTCAACTTTAACCCTTCTTCTAGCAATTATGCAAAGGTGTTCTTGATGGCTGATGCAGAAGATTTAACTAATGTACAAAACGGCTACTTTGTTAAAATTGGAGGAACACCTGATGAAATAAGCCTTTATAAGGTAGTGAATGGTTCTGAAACTTTATTAATTGACGGTGTAGATGGAAGAGTGAGCCTCTCGAATGTAGAAATTGAAGTAAGCATTACACGAGATATTACCAATAACTGGGAATTGAAATCCAAACTAGTTGGAGAGTCTGATTTTATTTCTGAAGGCAGCATTATAGATTCAGAATTAAGCACATCTTCTTATTTTGGTTTGTTTTGTAAGTACACTTCTACCCGTTCAACAAAGTTTTATTTTGATGATTTTGTAGTAAACGGTTCTTCCTATATTGATAATGAGCCACCAGCAGTCTTAAATTATACAACCCCTGCAAACAACCAAATAACACTCCATTTTAATGAGCCTTTAGATACTATTGAAGCACAACTTCCATCTCATTTTGTACTTAACGATTCCATTCTACCAAAAACAATAATTCCCTTGGCGTTAGATTCGCTTTTGCTAGAATTCGATTCATTGCAATTGCTAAATACCCTTGAAATTAAAGCATTACCAGATGTGGAAGGCAATACACTTGACACAACACTACAAATTATTTTTGTGAACCCTTCTCCTTATGCCTTTAGAGAATTAGTTATTAACGAGATCTTCCCTGACCCCAACCCTCAAGAAGACCTGCCCTCATTTGAGTTTATTGAGTTATTCAATAATTCGGATCGCATTATTGATGTAGCAGATTGGACATTTACCGATGGCTCAAAAATAGGGACCTTGGGTTCTGCGTTAATTTTTCCAGATTCATTTCTTATTATTTGCCCTATAGAAGCTGAAAGTGAATATGAACACTTTGGAGCAACCCAAGGAATTACTAATTGGCCTTCTTTAAATAATGGTGGAGATAATCTAATCTTAAGCGACAAGGACGGCAACCCTATTGATTCTGTTAATTATAGCATTAGTTGGTATAACGACCTTGCTAAAGACAATGGTGGTTGGAGTTTAGAGCAGATTTACCCAAAGGCAATTTGCTTAGATAGCTGCAATTGGGCGGCTTCAGTAAACCCAAGTGGTGGTACGCCTGGTAAAATCAACTCAATATTTGATCTTGGATTAGACGAATCTCCTCCAATTTTGCTCGGTGTTTCTACACCCACAAATTTACAAGTACACCTTCTATTTAATGAAACCCTTAATAATTTAAGCCTACCTCAGAGTTTGCTTATTCTTAACGACTCAATCAATCCGTTGTCAGTTTATTATTCTACAGATACGGTTTTGCTAAGCTTTTCAGATTCTTTATCACTTAAAAACACACTTGAGATCCAACATATATTTGATCTGGCAGGCAACGAGCTAGATACGTTAATTACCTTCTATCTAAAAGATTCCGTTCCTCATACCTTTAGGGATATTGTAATTAATGAACTATTCCCAGACCCGAACCCACAAGAAGAACTACCAACATTTGAATTTGTTGAGCTATTTAATAATTCGGCCAAAACAATTAACCTCAATGGGTGGCAATATTCAGATGGCACCAAAACGTTCACCTTTCCAAACCAACTCATTTATCCCGACTCCTTTCTCATTATTTGTCCAGCAGAAGCCGAGGCTGAATACAAAGTGTACGGAGAAACACTTGGCATTAGCAATTGGCCTTCTTTAAATAATAGTGGAGATTCGCTTACCCTTATTGATAATACAGGAAGCCTAATTGACTCCTTAAACTACTCCAGCAACTGGTATAACGATGCTTCAAAAAATAATGGAGGGTGGAGTTTGGAGCAAATTTATGCAAATGCAATTTGCTTAGATAGTTGCAATTGGGCAGCATCCGTTGATATAAGCGGAGGAACACCAGGCCGCATTAATTCAATATTTGACCTTGAGTTAGATGAAACTCCACCCATTTTAATTAACGTATCTACACCTACCAACGTGCAGGTACAGCTCATTTTTAATGAAAAAATTGATAGTTTAGCGATCAACCTAGCGAACTATATTTTAAATGATTCCATTACGCCAGAATCCGTTTTGCATTTAAAAGATTCTCTAGTATTAAGCTTTGTAAACCCTCTTGCACCAATTAATACCCTTGCAATAAGTACATTAGCTGATTTAACAGGCAACAAATTAGATACCATAATTACTTTTTATTTATTAGATTCCATCCCTCATAGCTATAGAGATGTTGTGATAAATGAAGTGTTTCCAGACCCAAACCCACAAGAAGAACTACCCACTTTTGAATTTGTAGAGCTATTTAATAATTCGGCCAAAACAATTAACCTCAATGGGTGGCAATACTCAGATGGTACCAAAACATTCACGTTTCCAAACCAACTCATTTACCCTGATTCCTTTCTCATTATTTGCCCCGCAGAAGCCGAGGCGGAATACCAAGTGTATGGAGAAACACTTGGCATTAGCAATTGGCCCTCTTTAAACAATAGCGGAGATTCACTAACTCTTATTGATAATACAGGCAACCTAATTGACTCCTTAAACTACACTAACAAGTGGTATAACAATGCTTCTAAAAGCAATGGCGGCTGGAGTTTGGAGCAAACTTACTCAAATGCAACTTGCTTAGATAGCTACAATTGGGCAGCCTCTGTTGATATTAGTGGCGGAACCCCTGGCCGGATTAATTCAATATTTGACCTTGGCTTGGATGAAACTCCACCCCAAATTACATCCGTTTATACACCAAGTATCAGGCAAATAGCCCTTGTTTTTAATGAGCCTATCGAACCCTCAATTAGTAATGATAGTTTTATATTAAATGAAACCCTAAAGCCAACAGCTGTTAACATAATCTCGGATTCTATTTTGCTTGAGTTTGGTACAAACCTAGAACTAACCAACAGCTTAAATGTGTTATCAATTGCTGATACTGTTGGCAATAAAATGGATTCTATATTTACTGTCTATAATATAAATCCTGAGCCTGCTAACTATAGAGATATTGCAATCAATGAGATTTTTGCTGACCCAAGCCCACAAGAAGATTTACCTCCATTTGAGTTTGTAGAGCTATTAAACTTAAGTGATAATATTATTGATTTAAAGGGTTGGAAGTTTGCCGATGGGGCAAGGTCGGTTGAGTTTAATTCTTTCCTCCTTTTTCCAGACTCTTTTCTTATTATTTGTTCACAAGAGGCTAAAGAAAGTTACCAAGCATTTGGGAAAACGATAGGGCTTGACACTTGGCCATCGCTAAATAATAGTGGCGAAACACTTACTGTCATATCAAGTCTAGCCGTGGTAATCGATTCGGTTTCCTACACAAAAGAGTGGTATAAAAACACCGCTAAAGATGAAGGCGGTTGGAGTTTAGAACAGATAAACCCTCTATCAATATGCTTAGGTAAGTTTAACTGGGCCGCCTCAACACATGTAAAAGGAGGAACACCTGGCAAGGCAAACTCCCTGTTTTCAGTAAACACAGACTTTAACCCTCCACAAATAACACAAGCTTTGCTAACCGGAAAATTAGTAGAAGTTTGGCTAACAGAGCCTGTTTCTGTTGGCCTTTATAAAGGAGTGATCTCTTCCCTAGAAAACGAACTTGAGTTTAATGTAGCAGAACCTGCTTCCTACATAACAGGAGCGATTGATGAATCCATTCAATTAAATGCATACA
>CAZDQR010000152.1:0-7682 GCA_964507315.1 uncultured Roseivirgaceae bacterium | reverse complement strand
CTTATAAAATTGCCAAATACGCTTATGGCGAAGATTATCATTTTGTAATTAAAGATAAGCTCAAGGCCTTCTTTAGTTCTTTGGAAGAAAAAATTGGTGCGGTTGAAGGCCGGGTATTTACAGACTCTGCCCCGGTAATGGAGCGGCAATGGGCGGCTAGAAGTGGCTTGGGGTGGCTTGGTAAACACTCTCTTTTGCTAACCAAACAAAAAGGAAGCTTCTTCTTTTTAGCAGAGATAATTCTCGATTTAGACTTAGAATATGATAGCCCTATTGCTAATCATTGCGGCACTTGTACTGCCTGTATAGATGCCTGCCCAACTGATGCTATTACAGAATCCGGATTGGTAGATGGCAGCAAATGTATTTCTTACTTCACCATTGAGCTAAAAGAGGAATTACCAAATTCAGTAAAAGGCAAATTTAAGGATTGGATGTTTGGGTGTGATATCTGCCAAGATGTATGCCCTTGGAACCGCTTTTCGGTTGCCCACAGCGAACCTCGTTTTGAACCAAACCCAGAATTGGAAGGATTAACTAAAAATGAATGGCACGAATTAACCCAAGAAGTGTTTAGCAAAGTGTTTAAAAAATCTGCCGTAAAGCGCACAAAGTTTAGTGGGCTTAAAAGAAATATAGACTTTTTGAAATAACAGTCATTTGTTGATAACCAAGTATATTTGAGTATCAATTTTGTTAAGCACAACCTCAAAAAAGTGACTCATTTTTTAAACAAAACATCTCTACTCTTTCTATTATTTTCTCTTTGGGCACTAAGTGCTAATGCACAAGTGTTTACGGGTACCGTACTGGATAATGAAACCAACGAACCAATACCTTATGCCGATGTGTTTTTTGTAGAACTAAATACAGGCAGAGTTACGGATATGAGTGGTCAATTTGAAATTGAACATTATCATCCTAAAAGCATTCAAATACTTATTTCATTTATCGGCTACACAACGCTTAAGGAAGAATTGGATTTAAACGCCATTTCTTCTCGAGTATTTTACTTAGAACCAACGCATATGGAATTAGAAGAGGTTATTGTTTCTTTTTCTACAGGTAAATTACAAAACGAAAATGTAGTAAGTGTTGAGCAAAAAAAAATCACTGAACTGCAAAATTCATCTCCTCTAACCTTGGCCGAAGCCATTTCTAATATAGCAGGAGTAGAGCAAAATACAACTGGAGTTGGCATTGGCAAACCTATTATTAGAGGTTTATCTGGCAGTAGAATTGTTACTTACTCACAAGGAATAAGGGTAGAAAATCAACAATGGGGATCAGAACACGGGTTAGGAGTTGGTGAAGTTGGTATAGAAAGTGTAGAGGTTATAAAAGGGCCAGCCTCTTTATTATATGGCTCCGATGCGCTTGGTGGAGTGCTTTATTTTGTAGATGAACGCTATGCAACGCATAATACTATAGAAGGATTTGCCCAAACCACCTTTTTATCAAATACCTTGGGCTCCATTAATAATGTGGGTTTAAAGCTTCATAATGAAAAGGTATTGTTCAATTTGTTTGGTTCTTTATCTTCTCACGCAGACTATAATACGCCTCAGGAGAATCGAGTGATAAATACTCGATTTAATGAAAAAAATGTAAAAGCATCATTGGGGTTCCATAAAAACAACTGGATAAGCAATATTAGATATAGCTATTTACTTAACAACTTTGGAATTTCAGAAGACGCTACCTACTCTTCTTCCACTGCACGTGATATGCAACTGCCATTTCAAACAATTGGCAACCATGCTTTAAGTATTGAAAACACCCTTTTTACAGGAGACGCTAGTTGGGATTTAACATTGGGCTATACAAGTAATAAAAGACAAGAGTTTGAAGATAATGAAAATACCGCAGCACTTGATATGAACCTACGAACGGGTACCTATAACCTTAAATGGACCTCTCCGATGGTTAGTGATAAAATAGAGTTTATAATAGGTTCGCAAGGAATGTGGCAGACCAACCTTAATTCTGGCGAAGAGCAATTAACGCCCGATGCTACGACAAAAGATATTGGCGTGTTTGGCTTAACAAACATTAACCTTAACCAATTACAGTTGCAATTTGGCATTAGATATGATCAGCGTGCCATAGATTCACAACAAGGATTAGATGATGCAGCCCAAATAAAATTTCCTTTACTTAACAAAAAATACACGAGTATAAATTATTCGGGAGGAGCGGTTTATTCATTAAATGCAATTACACTTAGAGCAAATATAGCCTCTGGTTTTCGGGCTCCAAATACTTCAGAGTTGCTTTCAAATGGTGTACACGAAGGCACTAATCGTTACGAAATTGGTAATTCTAATTTAGTGAGTGAGCAAGCCACTCAAGTTGATTTTTCGTTTGATGTTAGAAATAAACATATTGAGGTTTCTGTAAACCCATTTATGAACGTAATTAAGAACTATATTTTTATTTCGCCCACAGGCACTAGTATTGGAAATACAGCGGTGTATGAATATAAACAAACCAATGCAACTTTAATGGGAGGCGAATTTGGTGTTCATTATCACCCACATTCGATACATTGGTTGCACTTAGAAAGCAACTTGGCTGTGGTATATGCGCAGGATGAATCAGACAAGCCACTTCCATTAATACCTGCTACCAACATTAATACAACGTTAAAAGTTGAATTTACTTCTAGTAATAAATTCAGGGTAAAAGATATTCACGTACAAGACATATACAAGTTTACACAAGACAGAGCGGGGCAGTTTGAAACATCTACTGCCAGTTATAACATCTTAAATATTGGAATGAATCTGGTATTACGAACAAAAGGGCAACCCATTGAAATGAGATTAGGGATAAAAAACGTGCTTAATACTACTTACATCGATCACCTTGCGCGCTTTAAACCACTTGGAATTCCTAACCCAGGAATTAATGGGTATATAGGGTTAAAGGTTAAGTTTAATAAACAACTTAAATCTCATTAAAACGATCCTTACAACCGAGCGATTAATTATACGAGAATTAGATCTTGAAGGTGCTCCTTTTACACACGAACTATTAAATAGCCCTGAGTACATTCAGTTTATTGGAGACAAAAAAGTGATAACTTTAAAAGATGCTGAAGCGCATATAAAAATAACGCCTCAATCACCTAATTAAACAAATTAAGGTTGAGTTTTTCAAAGGAGGTAGAGCCAACAAAAGGAGATAAGCTTTGTCTTTTTTCGGCCATAAAAAAACCCGATTAAGCTAATAATCGGGTGTTAAATGGTTAAATATTTTTTAAGTTGCTATTACAAAACAACGATCTAAAATTGGTCTATACGACTTGCTAAAAGATCGGTAACACCAGCGTTTGAGTATTTTAATCTCTCTAAGGAGTAAATTGTCAATCGCTTTCAAAAGCTCTTTCTCAAAAAGTGATAAATCAAAACTCACTTTCTTTAAAATGGTTTTTACATATTCTAACATAAATGGTTAATTATTTTTAAGAACATTTCCACTTAAACGATTAGTTCGCACTTCTCGTATATGGAAATGAAATTTACAATAAATCTGCACCATTTCAAAGAAAATTTTATAATCGGTTGCCACAGTTTCAACCCGGTCATGCATATTTGTGGTTGCTATTATTTATATATGAAGTACACGTTTATCATACTACTTTCTTTCTTCTCGCTTTTTGTTCAAGGGCAGGATTTAAGCATTCAATTGGGCAGGAATACCATTGGTCAAAACCAGACATTTTCTGTCTCTATTGTTTCAAAAAACGGCAATATCAAGTCGTACGACAAGTTTCCTGATATTGAGGGTTTACGAAAACTAGGTACATCCTCTTCTAGCCAAACTAATATTGTAAATGGTAGGGTGTCTTCCACACACAGTATTATAATGAACTATAGCGCTTCGGGCAAAGGCAGTTATTCATTGCCGGCCTTCGAAATTAACGTAAATGGCTATTTGCTAAAATCACCAGGAACTACCATTACAGTTAAAGAACCAGTTCAACAACAGCATAATTACAATGATCCGTTTGATAGTTTTTTTGGAAGAAAGCGAAGTGCTCCAACTGAATTTGTTGACATTAAAGAAGATGCCTTTTTTGCTTTATCTACAGATAAAAAATCAGTGTATGTGGGTGAAGGGTTTACTACAACCTTGGCTTTTTATGTAGCAGAAGCCAACAGGGCGCCCCTACAATTTTACGATTTAGGAAGACAGTTGGGTGAAATTCTAAAAGTGGTTAAGCCGGCTTCTTGCTGGGAAGAGAATTTTAGCATCGAACAAATTAACGGGCAGCGAGTAGAGATCAATGGCAAAAATTATACACAGTATAAAGTGTACCAAGGAGCCTTTTACCCACTTAATAACGAAGACATTGTTTTCCCCTCTGTTGGGTTAGAAATGATAAAATACAAGGTGGCTAAGAACCCCTCTTTTTTTGGCCAAAATCGACAAGAGAGCCTTAAAAAGTTTAGAAGTAAAACAGTTGTTGTAAAAGTTAAAGAGCTTCCAGCTCACCCAATGAAAAACAAAGTGGCTGTTGGTAATTTTAAATTGAGGGAACGAATTGATAAAACTGAATTGAATACAGGAGAAAGTTTTAAATACGATTTTAATATTTACGGAGAAGGCAATGTGGCAGGAGTTACAGCTCCTATTATTACGGAAGCTGAAAATATTGAATTGTATCCGCCCAACACTAGTCAGCAAATTAATCGTTCGGGCAACAGAGTTACGGGTACAAAAGCCTTTAATTATTATGGCATACCTAAAGAACCGGGCAGTTATAATTTAGGGGAGCATTTTCAGTGGATATTTTTCAATTTACGAAAGAATAATTACGACACTCTAAAATCGAATGTGGTGCTAATAGTAACAGGTGAAAGCCGTAAAAACGAATCGATTATCTCCAACGATTTAGGCTCATTTTACGATCTTATAGAAATTGAAAGCAATGAAATTATGTATCAAAATGATTGGCCTATCCTTAGAATTGCAATGAATGTCTTTATTTTGTTGGTAATAAGCATCTCAGCTTTCTTGATTTATAAATTGAGGGCTTAGAAATCGTTATTAAATTAATGCCAGACAGGCAATGAGGCTCATTAAATATTTCACGGATTAATGCGTGCAACTAGGGGTCTTAGAGTTTTTATGGCCAATACATATGAGCAATACCCTCGGAACAATTTTTAGAATAACCTCCTTCGGAGAATCACATGGCCCATCTATTGGAGTAGTTATAGATGGTTGCCCAGCAGGATTGGTTATCGATACTGAATTTATTCAATCGGAATTACTACGTAGAAGACCGGGCCAATCCAAAATAACTACGGCTAGAAACGAAACCGAAGCATTCGAAATTACTTCGGGAGTATTCGAAAATAAATCAACTGGCTCTCCTATTACTATTATAATAGCGAATAGCGATGCACGCTCTAAAGATTATGCGCATAACACCAATGTATATCGTCCTTCACACGCAGATTATACCTATCAAGAAAAGTACGGCCATCGCGATCACCGAGGTGGAGGAAGAACCTCTGCTCGAATAACGGCAGGTTGGGTGGCTGCAGGTGCAATTGCAAAACAGGTATTAGCACATAAAAACATAAAAATAAAGGCTTATGTAAGCCAAGCAGGTACGGTAACCCTAAATCAGCCTTACCAAAACCTAGATTTACCTTTGACTGAAACCAATATGGTACGTTGCCCAGATGAAACTGTAGCCAAGGAAATGATTAGTTTGATTGAGCAAACTAAGAAAGATGGCGATACCATAGGAGGTGTAGTTTCTTGCGTGGTAACTAACATGCCTGTTGGTATTGGAGAACCTGTTTTTGATAAACTACATGCGGCCTTAGGGCACGCCATGTTTTCTATTAATGCTGTTAAGGGTGTGGAGTTTGGAAGTGGCTTTGAGGGAGCATCAATGAAAGGCTCCGACCATAATGATTTATTTGAGGCAGGAGAAAAAATCACAACTAAAACAAATTACTCTGGTGGCATACAAGGAGGTATTTCAAACGGTGAAGATATTTACTTTAAAGTAGCCTTTAAACCTGTGGCTACTATTATGAAAGAGCAGCAAACAGTTGATGAAAATGGCAAGGCCACAACCATTAAAGGCAAAGGCCGCCACGATCCTTGTGTCGTGCCTAGAGCAGTGCCAATTGTAGAGTCAATGGCTGCCATTGTGCTTGCCGACTTTGTATTGCGAGCACAAACCACTACTTTGGAGGATTAGTAACCACGGTAGGTTCTATTTTTTATACTTAATAATCAAATAATGAAAAAAATGTCTTTGGTAGCCAAAATTGGCCTTGGCATGCTTATAGGAGTAGCAATTGGTGTAGTTGCTATATTTTTTGGAGGCAACGAATTTGTACTCGATTGGATTAAGCCATTTGGTAACATTTTCGTTAGTATGTTAAAGCTAATTGCTATCCCATTAATCTTGGTTTCATTAATTGATGGCATTTCTAATATGACCGATACCTCCAAACTTTCGCGTATTGGAGGAAAGACTTTAGGACTATATTTAACAACCACTGTGTTGGCTATTGCATTTGCCTTATTAATAGCCAATGTGGTTAACCCTGGCTCGTATTTGCCAGATGAAAAAAGAATGGAGCTTAAAGAAAAGTTTGCCAAAGATGCGATGGTAAAACAGGATAAGGCTTCTGATGTAAAAGAATCGCGCCCATTGCAAGTAATGGAAGATATTGTTCCTTCTAATTTGTTTCAAGCATTGAGCACTAACGGTAAAATGCTACAAGTAATATTCTTTGCCTTTCTATTTGGCATTGCAATGGTTCTGGGAGATCAAAAAGTTGTGGCACCTGTTAAAGCTTTCTTTAATGGCGTAAATAATATCATTCTGAATATTGTGGATATTATAATGAAATATGCACCTATTGGAGTAGCCGCATTAATTGCTGGCCTTATTGTAGATGTTGCAGGAGACGACCCCGCAGGAGCTTTAGATCTTTTTAAAGCGCTGGGTGTATATGGGCTAAGTGTAGTATTTGGGCTTGTATTTATGATTTTTGTATTCTACCCGGTTATCATAACCTCGTTTACAAAAATTAAGTATATCGACTTTTTTAAAGCTATTTTCCCAGCGCAGCTGTTAGCGTTTTCTACCAGTTCAAGTGCTGCTACTTTACCATTAACAATGGAAAGAGTGGAGCATAATTTGGGAGTTTCTGAAGAAGTAACAAGTTTTGTGCTGCCTATGGGAGCCACCGTTAATATGGATGGCACTAGTATTCATCAAGCTATATCAGCAGTATTTATTGCCGTTGCCTTTGGCCACGATTTAACATTAATGGATCAGTTAACCATTGTAGTTACTGCAACGCTGTCTTCTATTGGAGCAGCAGCCGTACCAGGCGCAGGCCTAATTATGTTGGTTATTGTATTAGGGGCTATCGGTGTTGACCCTGCAGGATTAGCATTAATAATTGCCTTAGATAGACCGTTAGATATGCTTCGTACAGTAGTAAACGTAACTGGAGATGCAACAGTAGCCGTTTTAGTAGCAAGTAGCGAAGGAGAGTTAAACCATATACCGGAATGTTAAGTAGATGTAAGCTTGGCATTTACGCCTTCTTTCTAATATTCTTATCAGAAAATTCATTTGCGCAAGAAAGGATAGATACGCTTATATTTAAGGATATTAGTGTTTTCGATCATAA
>CAZDQR010000151.1:0-7685 GCA_964507315.1 uncultured Roseivirgaceae bacterium | reverse complement strand
TGAGAATATTGAACACTCTAAATTAGTATGTGCCTAAATGACTATCTCTATATTTATTTATCTCAAAACTCTGAATAATTATCGATTTTGGGTTGTTTGAATAGCATGGAAATTTTATATTGCATTTAAATAAGCCACCAAATGTCTGAAATCGCAAAAGAATTACTTATCGGTAGAGTTCAATATTTAGAAGAAATGCACTTGCGACCAGGCAGTGTAAAGTTGGATAAAAAAGTAGCTGAAAAAGTTAAAAGTCTTATTTTAAGTGGAGAGCTCACTAGCATTATGCAAGTAGAAGCTGTCTTTAATTTCTTGGTAGAAAAGCAAGTTACCCAAGAGGATGAAATTAATTCGTACGCAGAAGAGATTATTGAGTTTATCAATTAATCATTAGTATCACTACAAAAGATCCTACGGCAATAGTGTAAAATAGAATGGACTCAAAGAGATTGAGTTTTCGTTCAATGCCCATAATATCACTTGCCGATTTTATTAATATTTTTTTAATCATCTTACATTTGTTTAAACCTATTGTATTTAACTGCTCATGGCTAATAAAGTTATAGCCCATTATTCGTGAAATTTTAATTTTTTACTATGAACCTTCTTTTGCTTAGCAACTCAACTTTAAAAGGTCAGCCTTATTTAGGATGGCCACAGCCCTATCTTAAAGAGTTTTTACAAGGAGTTAAATCGGTTGTTTTTGTGCCTTATGCAGGAGTAACTATTAGTTACGATGCGTATACAGATTCAGTTAAAGAGGCCTTGGTCGATTTTGATATGGATATAAAAGGAGTGCATACTCTTGCAAATGCTAAGCAAGAAATTTTGAATGCTGATTGTATTATGGTAGGTGGGGGAAATACGTTTAGCCTCCTTAAACAATTACAAGAACAAGGATTACTCCCTGTAATAAGAGAGGCTGTGGCTAATGGAAGTAAATATGTGGGCTGGAGTGCGGGTGCAAACATGGCTTGCCCTACTATTAAAACTACTAACGATATGCCTGTTGAACAACCTCAGTCGTTTGATGCACTTAATCTTATTAATTTTCAGATAAACCCTCATTTTACAAATGCCACGTTGCCAAATCATGGTGGGGAAACACGCGAAATGCGTTTGCAAGAATACCTTGTTAAGAACCCTGAATCTGATGTAGTAGGTTTACCCGAGGGGATGCTGATTGCAATTGATGCTGAAAGAACCTGTTTAAAAGGAGAGGGAGAGGCCTACTTATTCAGACATAACCAAGAAAGACAAACCCTGAATTTAGGCAGTATTAATATTTAACTGATGTTAACTTCAAACTTTGGCGACTAATTTTCTGCTTCTCTACTCCTCGATTTCGAGCCATTCTAATACGTCAGCAATACCATCGTAATCTTTAAATCCAGGTTGATCTTCGATGCCACCTTTAATTTCAATTCCTTTAGGGTTAATTTTAGTTGTAATTAGATCTAATACATCTTCTGTAAAACTAGCGGAAAGGTAAATTGGCCTAGAATTACATAAGGCGGTTAATTGTTCTTCATTATTTTTAATTTGCTCATTACTTAATTCGATAATGGTAA
Organism: uncultured Roseivirgaceae bacterium; assembly: GCA_964507315.1. GTDB lineage: Bacteria > Bacteroidota > Bacteroidia > Cytophagales > Cyclobacteriaceae > JAKISE01. Next base: position 6,114 of record CAZDQR010000151.1, on the reverse strand, counting down.
AGAGTACTTGTTCTTGATTAGCAATAAGCTCATCAATAGATCCAATATCATTGCCATCTACTCTATAAATAACTTCAGATTGAAACAAAGAAGGGTCGCTTGTTTCGGTAAGATAAGAGGGGTATTCATCGCTACTATCGGGTGGTTGATGGCCTACTTCACCAATAATTCCAACACCGCTTACCCAGTTGGTTATTTCCTTAAAATTTTTAGCAGAAACAAAATTATCTGTACTTTGATTGATGTTAAAACCAATATAATCTACTCCCATCCCTGCTGCGTAGCGCGCATCGCTTAGGTTGGTGACATCTCCAATTTTTACACTCAATTTTAAGGCCATATCATCGTTATTAATTAAAGTGCAAAGTTCGTAAATATGATGCTTGTTAGAAAGCACTCAGCTATATTTGATTTTAAATGAGTTCAATAATAAATAGTATAAACTGGAAGGCACTGGGATTGCCAATAATTCTTGCACAACTACTTTTTATAAGTAGTTGTAATGAGGAAATTGAACCTAATGTTGATTTTTTCGGATACGAATATTACCCACTTACAGTTGGTGATTATCGAATTTACCACACATCTACCACTTATTATAATTTAGATGGCAGCATTGATTCAGCAAAATATTTGGTAAAAGAGATTGCGGAAGAATCTGTTTTATTTACTGATGGAAATACTCGAATTATTCTTGGGCGCTATAGCAAGGAAATTAATGATTTAGAGTGGAAGAAGGATTCTATTTGGGCTGTATTAATGGACGATCAAAAAATAGTTGTTTCTGAGGCTAATGTGGATTATGTGAAACTCGTTTTTCCGGTAGCAGAAGAAAAAGAATGGGATGGCAATGCTACCAATGCTGAACAAAGTGAGTTTTACAGCATAATAAATCTTAATAAAAGTTATTCGTATGATACCTTAACTTACGAAAACGCGTTAACAGTAGTGCATAACGATTTGCTTGATCCTGCAAAAATTACAGAAGACGATGTTCGGTTTGAAGTATTTGCTAAAGATGTTGGGTTGATACATAAATATAGAAAGAAGATAAACTACTGTTCTGGCTGTACCGAAAATGGGAAAATTGATGATGGATTTATTTTTGAACAAAAACTAATTGAGTTTGGTCAGGAATAGTCTTGTAGGTCTACTGTTTTTTGTGTTGTTTCTAGCACCTCCATTGCTTGCGCAAGATAATTATTACTTTGTGTCATTTAAAGATAAGGCAGGTAATGGCTACTCTATCAAACAACCCGAAGCCTTCCTCTCCGATAAAGCAATCAGTAGGCGAATAAACCAAGAAATTAGTATTTATGATCAAGATATGCCAATTTCTGCTTCCTATAAATCAGCCATTAGTGATCAAGGAATAGAAGTATTTGAGTCTTCTAAATGGTTTAACGGGCTTATTATTAAAAGTAGCGTTACCGAAGCAGAACAATTAAAGAACCTGCCATTTGTTACTACAATTACATATTTGGCACCTCAAAATTATGCGGGCAGAAGAAGTGATTTACAAGACGAACTTGAATTAGAAAATTACCCAACTGATACCCTATTTCAAAATAAAATTTTAAATGTAAAAGAAATGCACTCGCAAGGATATTTAGGGCAAGGCATGAGTATTGCTGTATTGGATGGAGGATTCAGAAATGTAGCTAATATTTCTGCTTTCAGTCATTTATATGCAAATAGTAAATTACAATACACCTATGATTTTGTATCAAAAACTTCGAATGTGTACCAATACTCTGCCCATGGCACTAAGGTGCTTTCTTTTATGGCAGCTCAAATCGAAGACTCTTTCTTGGGCATCGCACCCCAAGCAAATTACATGCTTTTTGTTACCGAAAATATACCAACTGAATACCGCATAGAAGAATATTATTGGCTAATAGCGGCCGAACGAGCAGACAGCCTAGGTGTGGATATAATTAGTACTTCGTTAGGCTATAATACATTTGATGATACGCAAATGAATTATTCCCAAGAAGAAATGAATGGCAGCACAACGGTAGTAGCAAAGGCCGCTCACATTGCATCCGAAAAAGGAATTGTGGTTGTGGCATCAGCAGGTAACGAGGGCAATAGGGCTTGGAATATCATTACGAGCCCAGCCGATATGATTAATGGGTTGGCTGTAGGTAGTATTCAATCTGATTATGGGCATTCTAGCTTTAGCTCTTATGGGCCATCGGCCGATGGCAGGGTTAAACCCGATGTAGTGGCTTTAGGCACTTCGGCTTATTTAGTAAATGAAAATGGATCTGTATCGCAAGGAAGCGGCACATCTTTTTCCGCTCCACAAGTAGCAGGCTTAATGGCTGGTATTTGGCAAGCCTATCCCGAATTTTCGGCATCAGAATTAGTGGAGGCAGTTCGAAACTCTTCTAGTAATACCTTAACACCCGATGAAAGTTTTGGCTATGGTATTCCAAGTTTTATTGCACTTACAAATTATTTGCAATCGGTTTCTGCCTTAGATCCAGTTCAGGTTTACCCAAACCCTGTAACAGCTTCTGATTTGTTAAAAGTTAAGATTGTAAATCCAAGTGCTGTAAATATTGCAGAGATAGATATGTATGAATCAAGCGGCAAAAAAATATCAAGTAATTTGTTTACAGTAAGCTGGAGTAATAATATTGCATCCATCGAAATGCAGCATTTATCCAAAGGGTTTTATGTTTTAAATGTTGTGTACGAATCCGATAATAAGTTAAACAATCACCAAGTTAGAATTATAAAGTTATGAGTGTAAAGCCTATTATTTCACCTTCGGTTTTAGCAGCAGATTTTGCCAACCTTCAATCAGAAATCGAAATGCTAAATCAGAGTGAGGCAGATTGGATCCATTTAGATGTTATGGACGGAAATTTTGTGCCAAATATTTCCTTTGGAGCACCTATTTGTGGAGCTATAAATAAGCACGCAAAAAAAACATTGGATGTGCACCTTATGATTGTGGAACCTGAAAAATATGTGGCTGATTTTGCTAAGGCAGGAGCGGAGTACATTACGGTACATGCCGAAGCTTGTCCTCACTTACACCGCAATATTCAGCAAATTAAAGACTTGGGGTGTAAGGCAGGAGTTTCACTAAACCCACATACACCCATCGATGTACTAAAATATGTAATTAGGGAAGTTGATTTAGTGCTCATTATGTCAGTAAATCCTGGTTTTGGGGGACAAAAATTTATTGAAACCACCTATGAAAAGGTGCGAGATCTTAAAAAGATGATTGTGGATGCAGGTGCCAACACACTCATTGAAATTGATGGAGGAGTAACTTCAGCCAATGCTCGAAAATTAGTAGATGCCGGTGCAGATGCTTTAGTAGCAGGAAGTTTCGTTTTTAAATCAGACAATCCATCTCAGACAATTATCGATCTTAAAAATTGTTAGTGAGAAAACGTGTTTTTATATTTTCTTTTCTTTGGTTAGTAGCCCAGCAATCTATAGCTCAATTTGTGTTAACCGGAGTTGTTTCTGATAGCACAGGGGTAGGTATTGAAGGAGTTGCTGTTAATATTGTCAATTCAACGTTGGGAAGCAGTACTAATAAAAATGGCGAATTTTTAATAAATTTTAAATCATCTGGCACCGAGGAACTTGAATTTTCTCATATTGAATTTAAATCTATTATTAAGCAAGTAGAGCTTATTAATGCAAACACACAAATCAATATCAGTTTAAAGCATTCCCTTATCGTACTGCAAGGAGTGGATGTTGAAACTAGACGAGAATCGAATGCCGTAAGTTCGGTAACGATAAAATCAATGGCCATCAAAAATATCTCTACGCCATTTAATGATATCTCTAATGTGCTCGCTAGCTTACCTTCGGTAATGAGTAATAATGAATTGTCTTCTGCTTATGCAGTGCGTGGAGGCAATTACGATGAAAATATTGTGCGTGTAAATGGGATTCAAATTTATCGGCCATTTTTGGTTAGAGCAGGGCAGCAAGAAGGATTGAGCTTTATTAATAGTGATTTAATTGAGTCAGTTGATTTTTCGGCAGGCGGTTGGGATGCTACTAATGGTGGCAAAATGTCATCTTTATTGCAAGCAACTTATAAAAAAGCAGATGGCTGGCATGGAGGTGTTAAGTTTAGCTTGCTTGGTGCAAGTGGTTATTTAGAGGGCAAGATAAAAAATGCCTCTTTTTTAATAGGGATCAGGCATAAAAGGTCGCAGTATATTTTAAATTCTTTAGATGTTAATGCCGAGTACGATCCTCGTTTTACCGATGTTCAAAACTATTGGAATATTGATGTTTCTGATAAAATATCAGTGGAAACATTATTTTCCTATGCAGCTAATAACTACCAAGTAACTCCTGAGAATGGCGAAATTTCGTTTGGTACATTTAACCAAGAACTTCGATTCGAAGTTGGTTTTGATGGGCAGGAGCAAATGAATTATAACACGTTGCAAGGAGCTGTAAAAGTAAATTATGAAGTAACAGATGCGTTGGACTTAAATGTAATTGCTTCGTATATGCAAACCTATGAAATAGAAAATGGCGAAGTAGAAGGTGGTTACAGGCTCTGCGATGTAGATAAAAATTTAAGCTCTGATACGTTTAACCAGTGCATACAGGTGCGAGGTATTGGAACACTTTACCGGTATGCTCGTAATACGTTAGATGCCAATATTATCGATTTTGAAGTAAATGGTGGCTACCGATTTAATGCAACTAATAATGCAAATTTTGGTGTTCGGTATAGCAACAGGACGATTAATGCCAGCATAAATGAGTACTCATTTACGGATTCCATTGGCTATACAAAAATCACTGGAGTACAATCATCAGAGGTAGATATTCGTCCCAATGAGCTATCCTTATACGGCCAACATCATTACCAAGGGAGCGTATTCGGTATAACAACTGGGATTTATGCTTCTCAAAATTCATTGAATGGTAAGTTTTATATCAGTCCTCGTTTATTGCTTAGTTATACTCCTGCTTCTAACGAACGGGCGCTATTTAAATTAGGTGTTGGCGTTTATCGACAGCAACCTTTTTATCGAGAAATTTTAGATTCAAAAGGGCAAGTTACAGATAACCCAGCAACGCAATCATCTATTCATTTTGTGGTAGGTAACGAGTACAGATTTACTTGGTGGGGCAGAGATTTTTCGATGAGTACAGAGGCCTTCTATAAGAATTTATGGGAGTTGGTGCCATACCAATTTGATAATGTACGGGTAGAATATTATCCTAATTATTCTGCCACAGGCTATGCTGTAGGCTTTGAAGCACGGTTGGCAGGAGAGTTTATTGAAGGGACAGAATCGTGGTTTAGTTTTGGCTTGCTTTCCACCAAAGAAAAAATAGGAGGGCTCGATAAGGAGATGGTAAGGCGCCCAACCGATCAACGATTTAAAATTGGAGCTGTGTTCGAAGATCATATACCCAATGACCCAACACTGCGTGTTAATTTAAGCTTTCAGTATGGCAGCGGTTTGCCCATTGGCCCTCTGGGCGATTTAACCCAGCGTAATTTGTTTACAGGAGATACCTACACCAGAGTAGATATTACCTTTTCTAAAGTGTTTTTAATGCAAGCTCCACATTGGGATAATATTAGAGTAGGGCTCGGTATCTATAATTTGCTCGGTAATAAAAATGCCGTTACTTACACTTGGATTCAAGATTTTAGCGGGCAAAATTTTGCAGTACCTAATAATCTTACGGGTAGGTTGTTCAATCTTACGGTATCTTCAGATTTTTAATTTTTACTGCCTTATTTTTGCAACCTTACGCAATAACACATTATAAATGCTCGAAATTATAGCCATTATCTACTTGGGTAGAACCATAAAAAAAATAGCGATCGAAAAGGAACTGAAGCCCTCTAAGTATATACTTCTAATGGTGTTTTTCTGGTTGAGTTTCGAATTTTTAGGAATGGTTATAGGGTTTATGATTTTTAGAGATGGATTAATGCCTTATTTGCTTGCATTGCCAGGGGCAGCACTTGGTGGATATGTTGGGTATTATTTTGTTAAAAATGCATAACTTGGATGCGGATTGCATTTAATAATTAGTATTTGTAATACGTTTATAGAATTGTTGTGCTTAATGAAAAAAAATGAAACTATC
>CAZDQR010000150.1:0-7687 GCA_964507315.1 uncultured Roseivirgaceae bacterium | reverse complement strand
TCCTCCTGATAATCCTACAACTACTCGTTTTGCCATTTGCGTGCAAAATTAAGAGGTTAAACCGAATTGCCAATTAGTAATTAAAAATTGACAATTACTAATTACTAAATTACCTTTGCGCCATGGTAGAAAAAATCCTAATCCTCGATTTTGGTTCGCAGTACACTCAGCTAATTGCAAGAAGAGTGCGAGAGTTAAATGTATTTTGTGAAATTCATCCGTTTAATAAAGTGCCTGCTGATTTATCAGATGTTAAAGGAGTAATATATTCAGGCAGTCCATTTTCGGTACGTGCAGAGGATAGCCCAAGATTAGATCCGGCTCAATTCAATAAATTTCCATTATTGGGTGTTTGCTACGGAGCACAGTTAATGGCTCAAACCGAAGGTGGATCTGTAGAAGCCTCTTCCACTAGAGAGTATGGCAGAGCCAACTTAAGTAAAGTTGATGCCAAGGATGAATTAATGCAAGGTGTGAGTTTAAATTCTCAAGTGTGGATGTCGCACGGAGATACCATTAAAAACCTACCCGATAATTTTCAAATCATTGCTTCTACAGAATCTGTAGAGGTAGCTGCATACAAAGTGAAAGATGAGAATCGATATGGAATTCAATTTCACCCAGAAGTAACACACTCTACCGAAGGGCAACAAATAATTAAAAACTTTGTAATCAATATTTGCGGGTGCGCACAAGATTGGACGCCCGATCATTTTGTGGATAGCTCGGTGGCTGAACTAACGCAACAACTTGGCTCCGATAAAGTGGTGCTTGGCCTTTCTGGTGGAGTAGATTCTTCTGTGGCTGCCATTCTTTTACATAATGCCATTGGTGCTCAGCTCCATTGCATTTTTGTAGATAATGGATTGCTTCGTAAAAACGAATTTGAATCTGTATTGGAGTCCTACCAAGGGATGGGCCTTAATGTAAAAGGCGTTGATTCTAAATCTAAATTCTACAAAGCGTTAGAAGGCCTAACCGACCCGGAAGATAAGCGAAAAGCCATTGGTAAAACATTTATTGAGGTTTTTGATGAGGAAGCTCATAAAATTGAAAACGTTAAATGGCTAGGTCAAGGTACTATTTACCCTGATGTTATCGAGTCTGTTTCGGCAACAGGTGGCCCATCGGCTACCATAAAATCGCACCATAATGTAGGAGGCTTGCCCGATTTTATGAAACTAAAAGTAGTAGAGCCACTTAATACCTTATTTAAGGATGAAGTAAGGCGAGTGGGTAAATCTTTGAATATCTCTCAACATATTTTAGGCCGCCATCCTTTTCCTGGCCCTGGGTTAGGTATTCGAATTTTAGGCGATATTACTCCTGAAAAAGTAGCCATCTTACAAGAGGTGGACCATATCTTTATTCAAGGATTGAAAGATCATAACCTTTATGATGAGGTTTGGCAAGCAGGTGCGATGTTGCTACCTGTGCAATCCGTGGGTGTTATGGGTGATGAGCGAACCTATGAACAAGTAGTGGCACTGCGAGCTGTTAGCAGTGTGGATGGTATGACGGCAGATTGGTCGCATTTGCCTTATGAGTTTTTAGCTGAAGTATCCAATAAAATCATTAATTCAGTAAAAGGAGTTAATCGAGTAGTGTATGACATTAGTTCAAAGCCCCCTGCAACTATTGAGTGGGAGTAAAATTAGTTGGGTGTTTAAAGTTTAAAATTCAGAGATAGAAAAATTGTATATTTCCATTTACCTATGATTAAAAAAATATTTTTTGTAGCAACCATTTTAAGTTTTGCATTTAGTGTTAATGCGCAAAAGGCTTCAACCCAGTTTAAGGGAACTTATAGTGCAGCTAAAAATTTACTTAACGAGGGTAAGTATGGCTTATCAATGCAGTCTTTTAAAGGGCTTTTGGCCAAAGGAGAAGATAATGAATTAGTGCCGTATGCACGGTTTTACCTTGGCAATGCATCCTATCTAAATGGAGACAAGGACTATTCTAAAAATGTGTTTTTAGAATTAACCGTAAAACATCCGAAGTGGCATAAAATTGATGCCGCTTATTTATGGCTTTCTCGCATTGGGTTTGAGCAATCAGGTGCCTTTAAAGGAATGCTATATGCAGTTAAAATAAGCTCAAACCCATATTTGGCTCAAAGTAATAAGTATTTAACACTGCAGTTATCAAAGGAGCCTTTTGAGGTGCTTCAAGAACTTTATGCGGAGTATAGCCAAACCAAAGAAGTAGCTTTAGCCTATGCGTTTGCCCTTAATTTAGAGCCGTCTTCAGCTGAAAATAATGACCAACTAAATGCTTTAATAAAGGAATTTAATTTTGATGCAGATTTGTTTAACAGCGTGCCTCCAAGTGTTGTAAAAAGCCATTACACTATAGGCGTTATGCTTCCACTTTATATTGATAAAATGGAAGCTTCTCATAAATATTTAAAAAAATCGTTAGCGGTTAATATTTATGAAGGAGCTAAAATGGCTGCGTATGATACAGATTCCACACTATTTACCTTGGAGGTATTCGATACTAAAAAAGATCCAAGCCAAATAAGCCTTTGTTTAACTTCTGGAGGGATGAAAAATTTTGACGCTATTTTGGGCCCAATTTATCCTAAGCCACTTAAAAAAATGCAAGAAATTGCAAAAGCTGAAAAAATCAATTTTCTAAATCCAACCTCATCCAACGCAGCTATTTCAGATAGTAGCCCTTATGCATTTTTAGCAAGAGCAAGTGCTTTTGCTTTGGCTCAACGAGCCGCTGCTTATATGAAAACCGATTCGATAAATAAAAATCTATTTATCTATTATGGCACTTCAAAAATCGATTCAATCTCTGCATTTACTTATAAAGAGGCGATGGAAGCAGATTCTTTTAAGGTGGTATCGATGCTAAAAATTGAAAAAGACAATAGAAGAGAAGTGTACGATATACTTACGGCTTCAAAAACTATAACAGATAGAAGAGCGGTAAGACATATGACGCGGGAACAAATTGATAGAGCAATGAAATTACCAACTATGGATTCTCTGCTTATACAGCCAGATTCGATTGGGCATTTATTTATTGCCTCTTCCGACCCCACAATTTCAACAGAAGCAATGTCTGCTATTATTAGCCGAGGCGATTCCATAAAAATCATGGGTATTGGTAATTGGTTCGAATCTAATAATGCCGGGCTTGGCATTATGGAAGGCCTCGGAGTTACTTTGGCAATTTCTGCGGTAGATGATGTTTCTACAATGGAGTATAAAGAGCTAACAAGACGATATATTGAAAAATATAAAACACAACCGAGTAAATATTTTTTTAGAGGATATTTTGGAATGAAAGCCATTGCTTTATCCTTAAAAAAGTATGGTACTTTTTACCAAAACGGATATCAAACCCTCGGTAATTTTAATGATTTGTATGATTACAAAAGCAGTAATGCCAATGCTTCTATAAAAATCATTAAATTGGTGAATAATAATATATTTGAAGTTGATTTTGAAAGTGAAGAATCAAATTAATTGCCTAGTACAAAATACTGATTTTATATATCGTTTAATGCTAGGTATATTTGAGGTTAATAAATTTAATTAAAGTATGCGTTTAAAAAGCAGTTTTATCATAGGGTTACTAATGGCCTTGGCGGTAAGTGGGTTTAGTCAAGCTAAAAAGAAATCTAAGGCCTTAAAGTACACCGTAACTTATGACGATCCGTATGATATAAAAAAGTTATTTATTCACTTTCAACCTATTGTTGGTGATATTGGCGCACTAAATATCGTTGGTGGCTTTGGCTTAGAGGCAAATTATTATTATAAAGATAAATTAGATTTTGAGTTTTCTGGTAGAACATCTTACGGAACCAAATTTGATATAAATAGAGATGCCGCAACTCGTAATGCATTTAATGAAAATGTAATTTCTGCCTATTTTTATGGAGATGTGGGAGGAACATACCATATTTTGGATCGAACAAAAGATTCGCAATCTAAAGTGCTGTTATATAGCAAAAGATTAAAAGGAACGGAATGGGCTGCAACTGTTCCCAAAAACGCGGTAATAAAAAATACGGTTCGCGAAATTGTTGGGGGCAGAGGAGGAGCTTTCTTCTATAATACCACTACAGGGCTAGCTACAGTTTTGGAGAGGCAGCAAATGGAGTTGTTTTATAATGATGGCACCCCTGTTGATAGTGATGAACTTTATACCAATGTTTCGGCTTACGGTTTTTATGTTGGAGGTTCGATGAGTTGGTTTAAAAATTTCGCAGTAGCTTTTGAATCTAGGTGGGAGCCTAACGGAGATGATTTACTGATGACTACTTACGTTGATATGCTTTATGCACCTGGCGTAAGCATTGATGATTTACTAATTGGAGGCGAAAATGTTTCGTTAGAGGATGTTACAAAGAGCTCCTTTGGCTTTAGAGCAGGCCTAAAGGGTAAATTTAATCGCAAACTTGGTTGGGGTTACGGTGCTGAAACTGGTGTAAGACCAGGAGTTGCACAAAGTGGATTCTTCTTTGCTTTTAAGCTTAGCTTTCCAATTTATGGCACTAAACTGGAGCAAACAGTAGAAGCCATTAATACTGAAACAGGAGAGTAAACCTACCAGAATTTTCATGGAATTATTAATTATTAACATCAAAGAGTTAGTACAAACTCGAGATCAGAGTAGTGCCTATAATTGGGTTGCTGGTCCTGATATGGCCACTCTTCCTTCCATTAAATTAGCTTTTTTGCATATAAAATCTGGTTTAATTAAAGATTTTGGCTCAATGGAATTGGTGCCTGCAGTTGATTGCAAAATAATTGATGCAACCAATAAATATGTGCTTCCCACGTTTGTAGATTCGCATACACACCTCGTTTTTGCAGCTAGCAGAGAAGAAGAATTTGTAGATAAAATTAAAGGTATCTCCTATGCAGAAATTGCTAAAAAAGGGGGTGGTATCTTAAACTCTGCTAAAAAATTACAGCAAACCTCTGAAGATGAATTATTTGAATTTGCACTTACTCGTGTAAAAGAAATAATTGGTTTCGGCACTGCTTGTGTTGAAATAAAAAGTGGGTATGGACTTACCGTAGCCGATGAAATAAAAATGTTACGTGTAGCAAAGAGAATTGGGAAAGAAACAGCGCTTACTGTTAAAACCACCTTTTTAGGAGCGCATGCAATTCCCAAAGAGTATAAGGATAGAAACGATTACATTGATTTAGTGATTAATGAAATGCTTCCACAAGTTGCGGAAGAAAATTTAGCAGAATACATTGATGTATTTTGTGAAAAAGGCTTTTTTGCGCCCGAAGAAACAGAAAAAATTGTGTTAGCAGGTAAAGAACTTGGTCTCAAAGGAAAAATTCATGCCAATCAATTAAATATTTCGGGCGGTGTGCAAGTAGGTGTTAAAACCAACTCCTTAAGTGTGGATCACCTCGAAAGCATGGGCCAAGAAGAGATAGATGCTCTAATTGGCTCTACTACTATGCCAACCTTATTGCCTGGTGCTGCATTCTTTTTAAGAACCACCTATCCGCCAGCAAGGCAAATGATGGAAGCTGGTTTGCCAGTAGCACTTGCAACAGATTTTAACCCTGGGAGTTCACCAAGTGGTAGTATGCCATTTATGCTTTCGTTAGCCTGTGTAAATATGCGTATGACTCCCCAAGAAGCCATTAATGCAGCAACTATGAATAGTGCATATGCAATGGATTTATTGCAAAGTCATGGAAGTATTACTAAAGGGAAAGCCGGTAGCGTAATTATTACAAAAGAAATAAACTCCATTGACTATATGCCTTATGCATTTAATACTAACTCAATAGGAGCTGTAATAATTGATGGTGTTGAAATGAATAATTAAATTTTATTTCTGTTGGTTATTCATGTAAGTCGAATGTGGGCTATTAGATTTGCATCAATTTTTAAAAAATGGAGGCTTTAGAAGATACATCTTTAAAAACTGCAATTTTGCAAGCAAAATGCCCTCAGTGTAGGAGTGGTAACATGTTTAAACATCACTGGTGGCAGGCAAGTAAATTTAGTAAGTTTTACCAAAATTGCCCAACTTGTGATTTGAGGTTTGATAGAGAGCCAGGGTTTTTTCATGGAGCCATGTATATTTCGTATGCTATGATTGTTGCCATGGTTACAACTGTTTGTTTAACCTTGTTTATTTTGTTTAATAACCCTCCATTAGAAATTTATATTTATACCATTGTATTTTTTAACATCGTATTATTGCCGATATTCTTTAGATACTCGCGAGTGCTTTATTTATATGCATTTGGGGGAGTAAAATTTAATACTAAACTATTTAATAACTCAAAATGAAAAAGATACCATTTTTATTAATTGCCATCGCCTTAATTGCACAGGGCTGTATGAGCACTAAATTTCAAGCATCTTGGAAAACTCCAGATTTTGAAGAAAAAGCATATAGTCAAGTTCTAGTGTGGGGCTTATCGGATAATGTTGCAAACAGAAGTACTGTTGAAGATGAAGTAACACACTTTTTAAATTTAAAGGGCATCACCACACATTCAGGTGCTGACATTTTACCTTATGACAGAAAAATTATTCCTAAAGATCAAGAAGTAATTAAACAAAAGCTTATTGCTAAAGGATACGATGCAGTTTTAACTATTGGGCTTAAAGATATTAAAGAAGAAACACATTATGTGCAGGGCACCGGGTATTACAACCCTATGTCGTATGGCTATTATGGCTCCTTTTATGGCTATAATTCTTATATGTACGGGAGTGTTTATCAACCAGGATACTATTCTTCTACAGAATACATCTATTTAGAAACTAACGTATGGGATGTTGAAAGTGGTAAACTTATTTGGTCAGGCCAGTCTAAATCAACAGGACAGGGAAGTGTAGATAAAACAGCCAATGCATATGCTAGGGCTGTGGTAACTGAATTAATAAAAGAAGGAATTTTAGTCCCTACTAAATAGTAAATTCTTTTTTTTTATAAAAATGCCCCATTCTTAAAATTTAGTGTGGGGCATTTCTTAATTTTGGCCATCATATAAAAACCAACTAATGAAAATTATATACACATTATTGGGAGTAGTTTTAGTATTTGCTACTTCTTGTTTATCTACAAAAATTTCAGCTTCTTGGAAAGACCCTGACTATACAGGAAAGAAGTTTGAAAAAATATTGGTTTGGGGCTTATCTGATGATATTTCGGCAAGAGCAACTGTAGAAGACGAAGTAGCTTACTTTCTAAATTTAGAAAAAATTGCCTCTGTTTCAGGTTCAGACATAGCACCTCCAAATAGAAAAGCCTTGCCGCACGATATTGAAGAGTCTAAAGCTGTTCTTAATAAAAATGGATTTGATGGTGTTCTAACCATGGGCTTAATTGATAAAAAAGAGGAAACTCGATATGTAGAAGGTTCGGGATATTACCAGCCTATGGCTTATGGGTATTATGGTTCATTCTATTCTTACTATCCATATATGTATGGCAATGTGTATCAGCCGGGGCATTATGCAACATCAGAACACATTTATATAGAAACAAACCTTTGGGATGTTGAAACAGGAAAATTAGTCTGGTCTGCACAAACTGAGACGGTTGACCCTAGCTCGATAGAGAATTTTGCTAATTCATATGCAAGAGATATTGTGGGGGAGCTTATAAAAAAAGGTATTAGAGATAGTCATTTAGGCACATACTAATTTAGAGTGTTCAATATTCTCAGCG
>CAZDQR010000149.1:0-7704 GCA_964507315.1 uncultured Roseivirgaceae bacterium | reverse complement strand
ATAAAACTTAAATAAATTAAAAAAGCCACTCAAATGAGTGGCTTTTAAGTTGGATAACCAACAACTAACCTAACCTAGTTGTTACTCTTTGCTTTTGGTGCTTAAACCAAAAATTGGATACAGTGGGCAAAAACTAATTAAACTAGTAGCTGCAAATATTACTGCTGCAACAACTAAAATTATCCCTAATGTACCTGCCACAATTCCTTGAGAATAAAGAACTCCCATAACTACAGCTAAAATTATTCTAATAATTCTGTCTGCTGATCCCATATTTGCTTTCATAATAATCTAAAAATTTATGTTTAAGTATTAATTTCTGATTCAAAGTTGGGACATTGGAATATTAATAGCGGTAACTTTTGTCACGACCTCCTGTTTTTTTGAATACCACCCTATAACTAATTAATTACCTGATACTTACTACTTCTATTATTTCAAAGTTTCTTTTGTTTCTCCACAGGTTAGCATGTCATCTCCAAAGTATGGGTTCTTAATATCGGCACTTAAACTTAGCCAATTTGCTCCCTTGCCTTCGTTTGCCATCGGGCAAAATTGATAATACACGTTAAGACCTGTGATACTAAACATTTTTATTGTGCTATACATGGCATCAGATAAATCCACAAAGGCCGCTCGTTGGGAACTCACTTCTGACGAAGCGATGATTTTATCTACATTACTATTGATAGGTTTCATCATATCCATCCACATTAGGTGGGCATCTCCTTTTAATAAGCCCATATCAACTTTAGCCATTTGCGCTTTTACAGCCTTAGATTTAGCCACGGCTTCTTTTGCATTGGTTGCCACAAATGCATTTTTTAAGGCTAGATATGAAGTAACGACCTCTGAAAATTGCGTTTTAAACTTCGAATCAACTTCCATTGAAGATTGTTTCTTTGGCGCACCCTTTTGGGTTGCCTTCTGCGCCTTTTTATCTCCACCTCCGCTCATATCCATACCTGCATGACCGCCTAATGATTGTTCTCCCCCACGAGGATTCATCATACTTGGGCTTCCCTTAAGCTGAGCTGCTGCATCAATTTTAAAAGCACCATTGGTTACAACCCATTCGCCTTCGGCTAAGCCATCTGCTACTACATAATGTGTTCCTGTATCTTCACCTAAGGTAATTTCTCTATAATGAAAGGCATACGTATCGCCATGATCTTCTTTAATGTACACCACTGCCTTTTTACCAGTCCATAACACGGCTGATTTGGGAACAGTTAACAGATCCTCTTTATTCGATAACATCGATTGAATAGAAGCCTGTGCGAACATCCCCGGTCTTAATTTCCCATCCTTATTATCTAGCTCTGTACGAACTACAGTTGTTCGTGTATTGGCATTTAACACGGGATCGATAAATGTAATTTTACTTTTAAACACTTTACCGGGTATCGATTTAAGGATAATATTTACTTTAGAACCCATTTTCACCCAAGGAATATCACTTTCATAGGCATCTAATTCTACCCAAACATGGCTAAGGTCCACAATTTGAAACATCGACATTCCTTCCATTACATGATCACCCTGAGAAATATTTCGTTTGGTAACAGTGCCTGTAGCAGGCGAAAGAATCTTGAAGTAAAACTGTACTTCTCCAGATTCCTCAATGGCATCAATTTGATTGTCAGTAAATAACCAAAGCTTCAGTTTGTTTCTAGCTGCTTTATGAAATTGAGGATTTGAATCTTTATACTTAATGGCTTCAAACAATTCCTTTTGTGCAGTAACCAATTCAGGAGAAAATATGGTAGCAAGAGTTTGCCCCTTCCTCACTTCTTGGCCAGTAAAATTCACATATAATTTTTCAATTCTACCAGGAAAATGAGCAGTAAGCTCATTAATCCTCCTTTCATCGGCTTTAACCAATCCTGGCAGTACTACTTCTTTATAAGGCGCACTTTTCTTAATTAAGGTAGTCTCCACTTCTGCAATTCTCATTGCTGAAGCTGATAGTACCACAGCATCTGAATCTATGTCTGCGCTTCCTTCATCCAGTTTCATTGGAATTAGATCCATCCCACAAAGAGGGCAGCTACCTGCTACCTCCATTTTTATTTGAGGGTGCATAGAGCAAGTCCATAATGTACCTGCTTCGTGTGCGTGTTCTTCAGTAGTTGTTTCCACTGTATCGGAGCTTCCATTTCCACCAAAAAATGCCCAGCCTAGAAAAAGGCCTATAATTAAGGTAACGCCTATTACCACAAAGGGCTTTTCTGCTATTAAATTTGTTAATTTATTCATGATTTTTATATTTTAACCCACCCCTAGCCCCTCCAAGGAGGGGAATATTAAGAATGAATGTGTATTCGTTAAATATGAACTTCGAACTCTTTACTTCGAACTTCCAACTTTTTTATTTCCCCATTAAATAATTAATATACGCCACCGAAGAATTTTGATCAGCTCGAGCCTTTTCAAGCTCGAGTTCATATTTTAATAATTTTCTATCCATCCGAATTACTTCTTCGAAGTTGGTTTCAGCCGAAGTATATTCAGCCATTAAAATATCAAGTGCCTGTCGAGCGTATTTAGATAGCTGTATATATAGCTCCACCCTCCGAACAGCATCGTCATAATCACGAAACCCATCTGCCAATTTCGTTTTTAATTCATTGGTAAGATTATCTTTCTTTAGGCTAACCGACTGTTTTGCAATCTCCTTCTCCTTGATAAGCGCATCATATTTTTTGCGATACAAAGGAATTTTAACTCCAATGGTGGGCAAAATAACATCACGCCCATTATCATCTCCAGTATAACCAGGTCTGTCGCCCACAAACGTGTAGTTTAAACCAACTGTAAACGAGGGTGCCCCAATTTTCTTAGCTGCGATCACCCCCTGGTCAAATGAAAGAATCTCATGTTGCAAACTAAGAATCGATGGATTTACGGTTTGAACAGAATCTTTAATAAGCGTTCTGCTTGCTGTAAGTTCATCGCTCCAAAGCACTTCAGGAAAAACTATGTCTTCTGTTAGTTCCGTGTTTAGTAATTGCTCAAATTGAGCAACCAAAGGATTCTTGCTATCTTGAAGATATTTAATTTGGATCTTCAATTCTCCCAACTCCATTTCAATACGAAGCACATCTACCATCGATGCCTTACCGGATTCAAACTTTACATTGGCCAAATCTTTCATTGTATTTAACAAAACAATGTTCTTTTCGGTAATCCGTATGGCGCTCCTTAGCACATATAAATTATTATAGGTAGTTGAAACGTTAAAATTGATTTTTGAACGCTCGCTGTTAAATTTCTCTAACACTACATTCGCTTTCTCAATAATAGATTTTTCCTGGGCATTCAATTGGCCAAACCAAGGGAACGACTGAGAAACACCCAGTGTTGCTTGTTGTGGCCCCACTCTAGTTTCTACAGGGCTAATAAAAAAGCCTGCACCAAATGTTAAATCAGGTAAGGTTCCAATTTGCGGTGCTCTTTGTTTTACCATTTCATATTGCCTGTAAAGCGATTGAATACCAGGGTTATTTAGAGCCGCAGTATCTTGATACACTTGCAATTGAGTTTGTGCTTGAAGGCTAGAGAAGCTTAGAACGAAGCTTACTACAAATAGTAATAATATGCTCAGCACTCTCCCAATTTCACCTCTTTGCCGGATTTGTTCCGGCATCCCCTCTTTCAAATAATTATGAATATGGTAATGGGAGATCCCGGAACAGGTCCGGGAATCGTTTATATATTTAATATTAGTTTCCATAATTATTCTTCTAATAATTTACCATTCTTCAATCCATTCTCTTTCCACATACTATACAGTACTGGAACTACGAACATCGTCATTACCTGAATTAGCATCCCACCAAACGAAGGGATGGCCATTGGCACCATAATATCAGAGCCTTTACCTGTAGATGTAAGCACTGGAATAAGTGCGATCACAGCTGTAGCAGCCGTCATCATCGCAGGGCGAACACGCTTGCTACCTGCGTGTAATATCGCAGTACGAATACCTTCTTTAGTAGTTGGTTTCTCCTCCTCGAATACTTGTTTAATATATGTACCCATAACTACCCCATCATCAGTAGCAATTCCAAAGAGGGCAATAAATCCTACCCAAACGGCTACACTTAAGTTAATTGTATGCATTTGAAATAGGTCTCGCATTTCTATACCACCTACTCCAAAGTTCATAAACCAACCTTGACCATAAAGCCATAACATAATAAACCCTCCTGCGAAAGCCACAAATATTCCAGAGAACACCATAGAGGTAATTTGTACATTGCCAAATTGAAAATACAGAATCAAGAAAATTACCAATAACGAAATTGGAACTACAAGAGCCAATCGCTTGGTTGCTCGTATTTGACTTTCGTAATTACCTGTGAATTTATAATTTACTCCTGCAGGAATAACCAACTCACCAGAAGCAATTTTTGCTTCGATAAAACGCTGGGTTTCTTCCACTGCATCTACTTCTGCCACATCATCCTTTTTGTCAAATATTACGTAGCCAACTAAAAATGTATCTTCACTTTTAATCATTTGGGGACCTCTTCTAAACGTAACTTCAGCAAGCTCTTCTAAAGGCACTTGAACCCCCGTAGGCGTAGGAATAAGCACTTTTTTTACATCTTCAGGATTATCTCTGAACTCACGTGCATACCTAACTCGTACTGGAAAACGCTCTCTACCTTCCACTGTACTTGTGAGTTTATTCCCTCCAATGGCTACGCCAATAGCAATTTGAAAATCTTCGATAGTAAGTCCATAACGTGCAATGGCTTTGCGGTCAATAGCAAACTCCATATAGGGTTTTCCTACAATTCTATCCGCAAAAACCGAAGCAGTATTTACACTTGGCACTTCTTGCAAAATTTTCTCTAAATCCAAACCAACCTTTTCAATAGTTGCCAAATCTGGTCCATATACTTTAATACCAATGGGAGCTCTCATGCCTGTAGAAAGCATAATTAAACGTGTTTGAATAGGCTGTAATTTGGGAGCAGAAGTCATTCCAGGAATTCTCGTAGCCTTTACAATCTCATCCCAAATATCATTAGGATTTTTAATTTCTGGTCTCCATTGTCTAAAATACTCCCCATTATTATCGTGCACTAATTCATCGTGTTCTATCTTACGGAATCCATCACGTTCTACATTATAAGTTGTGCCATCTTTAAGCATATAATTGCTGTCATCATCCACTTTAAAACGCATCCGCCTACCATTTTCATCCGATTTATATTCGGACACATAATCAATCGTGTTTTCGAACATAGAGATAGGTGCGGGATCGAGTGCTGAATTTACCCTCCCCCATTTACCAACAACCGAACTTACTTCTGGAATAGAGGCAACGTATCGATCTACTTTTTTAATCACATCAATATTTTCTTCTACACCCGAATGGGCCATTGTGGTTGGCATTAATAGAAAAGAACCTTCATTAAGATTGGGCATAAACTCTTTACCAAAACCAGGAAAAGTTTTGGCCATCGATTTCCAATTTTTAGACTGACGTAAATCCCATCCAATTTTCTCGGCACCATCGGCCACAAAACCAAATGTGTTATTCAACCCTTGCCAAGCGAGAATTCCAAATAATAAAACAAATATGGGCATGGATAAGAACGTCCATTTATTTTCTAAAGCCCATTTAAGAATGGATGTATAAAAATGAACGATAGTCATTAATACACCTAATACGGAAGCTACAACCACTCCTACAAATAGAAAGTTTATAAGGAGGCTATTTTGAGCTCCTAATGGCATCCAACCTTTAGTTAAGAATACCACCACGGTAATAATTATTAAAACAGTGTTTATGAGATTTGTATATTTCTGCTTGTCTTCAGGTAGAAAATCTTCAGCCAAATTATTAATACCTAGTAGCACCAATACGATAGCTACCCAGCTACCATAAATAATTAATAAACCCGCACCAATAATTACAAGAGCAATGTTCCAAATACGCTTTACTCGCTTGGTATCAAAACGAACGGAGAACACCCAGTGTGCAATAGTTGGAATCAGAATTAGCCCTAATACTAAAGATGAAAGTAGCGCAAATGTTTTTGTAAACGCCAAAGGTCTGAATAATTTCCCTTCAGATGCTTGCATCGCAAATACAGGCAAGAAACTCACAATGGTTGTAGCCAATGCAGTTATTATAGCTGAGCCAACTTCCACAGACGCCACATAAATAACTTCTAATAATGCTTTTCCTTTTACCCCTTTGTTTTCGGGCATTTCTAAGTGGCGCACAATATTTTCTGTAAACACTATGCCTACATCTATCATCACCCCTATGGCAATTGCAATTCCAGATAAGGCTACTACATTAGCATCTACTCCAAAATGACGCATTAAAATAAAGGTCATTAATACGGCTATAGGCACTAAACTTGAAATAATAATAGAAGCTCGAATGTTCATTACAAGCACAAGTACCACCAAAATACTGATGAGTATTTCGTGCTCGAGGGCAAATTCAAGCGTGCCTAGTGTTTCTTTAATCAAACCTGATCGATCGTAAAAAGGAACAATAGTTACTTTAGAAACAGTGCCATCTGCCAATGTTTTGGAAGGAAGACCAGGCGCTAAAAGCTTAATTTTCGCTTTTACATTATCGATTACCTGCAAAGGATTAGCTCCATAACGAGCAACCACAACAGCACCGGTTGCTTCAGCCCCTTCTTTATCCAAACCACCTCTTCGAGTGGCAGGGCCAAAGTTTACAACGGCCACATCCTTAATTCTAACAGGCGTATTTCCTCGAACGAAAACTACTGCTTCTTCTAAATCTTCTAAGCTTTTGATGTAACCAAGTCCACGAACTAAATACTCAGCACGGTTAAATTCAATTGTTCGAGCCCCAATATCGAGGTTACTCTTCTTAACCGCATTCATAATCTGAGCCACCGTTACCCCATTTTCTCGCATAGCTATGGGATCAATATCCACTTGGTACTCTTTTACAAACCCACCAATAGCAGCTACTTCGGATACCCCCTTAGCAGCCATAAGGCCATAGCCCACATAATAATCTTGTATAGTTCTTAATTCTTGAGGATCCCAACCTCCATTAGGCTCACCCGTTTCAGGGTTTCGACCTTCTAAGGTGTACCAAAATATTTGCCCCAAGGCTGTTGCATCTGGGCCCAACGCAGGTTGTACTTCTGATGGTAATGTACCAGAACGTAATGAACTAAGCTTTTCTAAAATCCGAGTTCGGCCCCAATAGAACTCAATGTCTTCATCAAAAATGATGTAGATACTTGAAAGTCCAAAAATGGAGTTACTACGAATTGTTTTTACACCAGGGATACCCAATAGAGCTGTAGTTAGCGGGTAGGTAATTTGATCTTCAATATCCTGAGGTGAACGCCCCATCCATTCGGTAAAAACGATTTGCTGGTTTTCACCAATATCAGGGATGGCATCTACAGGTACCGGATCGCGTGGCAACCAAGTTATGTTCCAATTAAATGGAGCAGATATTATTCCCCAGGTTACAAAAACCAATAGGAATAATACAGTTACCAGCTTATTTTCGAGAAAAAATCGAATAAGTTTATTTAGCATAATGTAAGGACTAAATGAATGAAATTGAAATGCTCACTTTGCCGGATTTAATCCGGCACCCCCTTTTATAAAACTTAATTTTAAGTACTAGGAGACCCCGGAATAAATCCGGGGAAACGTGCAATTTGATAAAGGCTA
>CAZDQR010000148.1:5037-7801 GCA_964507315.1 uncultured Roseivirgaceae bacterium | reverse complement strand
ACATTAGATTTTTTGGTAAAAATAAACTTTACCACTTCAAATTCTTTTTCAGATAAAGGCTGATCCAACTGCCCATTAATATCCTTTATTTTAAAGTTAAAACTTTCGGGGTCGTTTTTTATAAGGGCTTGAAGTTTGCCTTGCAAATCCGCAATTTCTATTTTGTAAATGGCTTCATTTTTAGATTGCCGAGATTTGAATAAGTACAAGATAAGAAAAGCGACAAATGCAAAACCTGTTGCTAACCAAATAATAAATTGAGAGTTACCGGCCTCTAATTGGGCTATAGATTTTGTGAAAAGTAATTTTTGATTTTCAATCTCAGCCTCTTTTTTGCCAAGTTCGTGTTCTAATTCAATTTTTTGCAGTCGATTACTGTTTTCAATGGAATAAATGGAGTCCTTAATAATATGATATTGTTCTTGGTAAAGCTTAGCGTCTGATGTGTTCCCGATTAGTTTCAAGCAAGTTTCTTTTAGCTTGAACAAATTCATTAATTCTCTTAAAAATCGATTTGTACTAGCAAGAGCAATGCCTTGGTCAATATGGGCTATGGCCTTATTGGGTTCATCTAAGCTTACATAGGTTTGAGCAATTAGCCGGTGTGAAATGGCGATATGGCTTTGGGTATTAAATTGTTGAAACATCTTTAAGGCTAGCAAATGGTTTTCCATAGCAAGGGTATAGTCTCCTTTTTTATCAAAAATCAGTCCTTGTAGGTCAATATGCTTGGCAAGGTTAATTTTGTCATTAAGCTCCTTATCAATGGCTATTGCCTTAGATATATTTCGTTCCGCTTCTATAATATTATCAACCTCTAAATACACCTGCGAAATATTGCTGTAACGCGTGGCCATTTCTTTTTTTAATCCGGCCTTCTTCATAATGGCCAGCGATTCCTCAAAATAGTTTAAGGCTTGATCGTATTTTTCCCATTCTTTAAAATGGACGGCTAATGCGTTTAAATCATAGCCAATGCCAATCGAATCTTTTAGGTTTTTATCAATGGCGTAGGCTTCTTCAAAATGTTTAAGGGATAGGTCGTAATTTCCTTGGTGCTTATAATTAATGGCAATATTAGCCGTGGTTACCGCCATTTGGGCTGAGTCATTTATGGCCTTAGCGTAATTATAAGCTAATACATCATACGATAATGCTTTTTCGTGCAGCCCTAATTCAGTTAAGCAGTACGCGGCATTGGCATAAGAATCTCCAATAAACTTTTTATCATTATCAGATTGAAGCTCTTCACTTTTTGCTGCAAAAAGATAATATTCGAAGGATGTTTCTAGCTCATTTAAATAATAATAAGCATCTCCTTTTTTTGCATTAAGCTCATTTTTTAATTGACTACTGCCTTGCAGTTCACTGGTTGTGAATAAGGAGTCAATAAAGTTGATTGCATTCTGATAGGCTCTTTCTTCAATTAGGGTATCAACTGTTTTTAGTAGCGCTTCGCTGTCTGTAGCCTTTTGGGCATATCCTTTTAGTAGCAGAGAAGCCCAAAGTAAACAAGTAAAGAATAGAAACCGTAAAGACATAAGTCGCAATATATTGATATTAAAAGCGACTTTACTGCTGCTTATCGCTTTTTATTGAGATAACTTTTTCGATCGCTTCTTTGCGGTTAGCAACCTCTAGTTTTTCGAAAATATTTGTAAGGTGTGTTTTTATAGTATTAACAGAAATAAATAGCTTCTCAGCAATCTGAGCGCTTGTTTGGCCCTTTACTACAAGACATAAAACTTCGTATTCTCTTTGAGATAAAGCAAAACGTAATTGATTATTCAGTTTTTTAATAGACACCAAAAACTCACCTAGCAGAGCAGGTTTTGACAAGTCATTCTTTTGTTGGGCTTGGATTATTTTTTTTGATTTTGAATTACGATAGAAAAGATAAATAATGATGAAGGCCAATAGTGCAATTACTCCACTTTGAAAATATAGATTGAGTCCACTGTTTGTATGCGATGTAGGATTTTCTAAATCCTTTCCTTTTAAAACTGCTTTGGAATAATAGTCTGTAGCTTCTTTAAAGTTCCCTTGATGCCGAAAAATTTCACCCATTTTTTCTAGCACCTCTATTTCGATTAGCACAAACCCTGATTTTGAGGCAATATTTAGAGAGTGGTTTAAATAGTATAAGGCCGAATCAGTATTATTAAGTTGAAAATGGACTGTGCCCAAATTTCCGTACAGAATGCACTCAGATTTTTCGTTGAGGCTGTAAACTTTCTCATATCTTTTATTGAGCTCTATTAATGCAGTACTAGGCGAGGGGTAGTTGTTGGTTAGTTCCTGCTGATTGTTTTGGGCGAATCCAATGGTTGAGAAATACAAAGCAAAAAAAAGAACAACGAGGGTTCTACTTGGCAGATTCATTTAGTGATGTTTTATTAACTACCAATGTAATAAAAAAAGCAACACTTAGTGCTGCTTCCTATATTATTAAAACTAGATATAATAATGTTTATTGATATGCTCTATTCGTAAAAAATGTATTCAGTGCTTTCTTAAATTCTTGTCCGGCACGTTCAAAATTAGGTTTAGCCTCTTGCCAATTCGATTTGGCGTTTTGAGAAGCATTACTAAAATGGCTTCCTAGAGATGTTCGATTTTTATTCAGCTCTTCAACTCTTTTGTCAATATCTAGGCGAACATATTTTTCAGAATCTTTGAAATCAGAAATAACAGAATCTACATTTTTTCCAAACTTTTTAAATATTTTCTCTGCTTTGCCTTCAGGTCGCCTTCCCATAATAGT
>CAZDQR010000148.1:0-4937 GCA_964507315.1 uncultured Roseivirgaceae bacterium | reverse complement strand
CCTAAATCACTAAGCTTAATAGATGGTATAACCAACAGCGCCATAAATGATAAGGTCATAAATGGAGCTTTAAGCGTTGCGCCCATTTTTTTTGCAAGCCCATCTACTGCCGTATAATCTTTAGAAACCTCGTAGCCATCTTTATCAGACATTAGCCCTGCTACTGGTAAGGGCAATATAATTTCTTCGGTAGAAGAAACGGAAGAAAGGCCTCCTTTAGCTTCAATTACTAAATTAACGGCCTTTGCAATGGACGCATCATCAACACCTACAACCGTAATATTATGCGAATCGTGCCCAACAGAGGAGGCGATGGCTCCTTCTTTCAATCCAAAATTCTTAATAAAAGCGACTGCTGGTTTGGCGTTGGAGTACCTATTAATAACAGCCATCTTAAGTACATCTGTATCTGTGTTAGAAACTGCATTGCCATTTTCAATAGTTGTTGGCTGTAAAGTTTTCTTTGTGATTAATTGCCCATCAAAAGCTTCAATTACATTAATGCTTTTCCCCTTAGCTTCAAGCTCAAAATCAGTGGCAGATTTTAGCTCGGTGTCAAACTGATTTATGATTTCTGTAGGTTGGCGCTCAATAAGGGTTTTTCCATTTTCGGCCACCAATTGCCCATTTATATATGTGGCAGAAGGAATAAATTCTTCTAAATTATTAACAACGATAAAATCTGCATCATCACCTTCATTTAAAAGGCCAACCTCTAATTTGTAATGCTCCACTGGGTTTATGCAAGCGGCTCGTAATACTTTAAAAACATCAATTCCTTTGCTAACTGCTCTAGCTGCTAATTCATTAATATGTCCTATTTCTAAATTGTCAGGGTGCTTGTCATCTGAGCAAAACATCATTAAATGACTCCATTCTTCTAATAAAGGATGTAGTGCATCAAAATTACGAGCAGCACTGCCTTCTCTAATCTGTACTTTCATACCGAGCTCTAATTTACCAAGTGCTTCTTCAGAAGTAAAACACTCGTGGTCGGTACTCATACCCGCCTTTACATATTGTTCGGCTTGTTCTCCCATTAAACCAGGCGCGTGGCCATCAATAGGTTTGCCATATTTCTGAGCGGCTTTTATTTTTGCGTGAACCACTTTATCAGAAAAGAGTACCCCGGGCCAATTCATCATTTCAGCAAGGTATTTAATGCGAGGATCTGCGAGTAATTCATCTACTTCGCTTGTATCTATTTCAGCCCCCGCAGTTTCAAAAGTGGTGGCAGGCACACAGCTTGGCGCTCCAAAATTAAATTTGAATGGCACTTTCTCTCCATTTTCAATCATATACATCACACCTTTGGTGCCTAGCACATTGCCAATTTCATGCGGATCAGAAACGGTAGAAACGGTTCCGTGAACTACCGCCATTCGAGCAAACTCAGTTGGTACAAGTAGCGAACTCTCAATATGAATATGCGCATCTACAAAGCCAGGCATAATAAATTGATCTGGAGCAGAGTCTAGTTTTGTGATTTTCTTTATTTTTCCTTCTTCAACTGTTACTTCACCTGGAAAAATCCTTTTCTTTTTTATATCTACTATTTGTCCTTGAACCTTCATTTCTACTTATTCTATTACTTGTATATTTGCAAACTGTGAGTGCAAAGGTTAAAAAAATATCGATTTATATGATGCTTTTAACAGGATGTTTGCTGTTTAATAGTTGTGCATCCAACCATAAAACGAAATCAGCAAAGTATAAAAAAATACAACCGGGCAAACCAATTCCTTGCCCTACAAAGGACTGTGACTAATTAAATGAGCGAAATTATAATAGCAATTGATGGCCATTCGGCAACGGGTAAAAGTTCTACGGCCAAAATAGTAGCCAAGCATTTAGGCTATATTTATTTAGATTCTGGCGCTATGTATCGGGCAACAACGCTCTATTTCTTGAATGATAAAATTGATTTAGGAAATGCGGCTCAAATAAAAGAAGCCTTAGAAGAGCTAACTATCGAATTTAGAAAAGATGAGAATGGGTTGCCTCTCACATTTTTAAACGGGGAAAACGTAGAAGAAAAAATCAGATCGATGGAAATTTCTTCCAACGTAAGCAAGGTGAGTGCTATTAAGGCGGTAAGAGTTGCAATGGTAGAACAGCAACGTAAGCTAGGAGAAAATAAAGGCATTGTAATGGACGGCAGAGACATTGGTTCCGTGGTTTTTCCTAATGCTGAATTAAAAATATTTATGACCGCTTCTGCCAAGGTAAGGGCTGAAAGGCGTCAAAAAGAACTAGCAGAAAAAGGGCAGAAAATTTCCTTTGAGGAAATTCTTAAAAATGTAGTGGATAGAGATGAGCAAGATTCCACTCGAAAAGAAAGCCCTTTAATAAAAGTGGAGGATGCTATTGAAATTGATAACTCAATAATGAGTTTTGATGAGCAAGTGAAGCAAATTATTGAATTGGCAGAAGCCAAAATAACGACAGCTGTATGATCATTGACATAGACCATAAATCAGGATATTGTTTTGGAGTAGAGTTTGCCATCCAAATGGCAGAAGACGAGCTGGATGAAGCTGGCACACTCTACTGCCTAGGCGACATTGTGCATAATGGAATGGAAGTGAATCGGTTGGCGGCCAAAGGATTAAAAGTAATTAATTACGAGGAACTGGCAGAACTGAGAGATTGTAAAGTGCTAATTAGAGCACACGGTGAGCCACCTGAAACTTATAAGCTTGCGTTAAAAAATAATATTGAATTAATAGATGCTTCTTGTCCTGTGGTGTTAAAACTTCAAAACAGAGTGCGTAATGCACACCAAAAAGTGAAGAAGGAAGAGGGCCAAACGGTAATTTATGGCAAGCAAGGCCACGCAGAAGTGGTTGGGCTTACAGGGCAAACTTCCAATGAAGCCATTGTGGTTATGAATGATGAAGACTTAGATCAAGTAGATTTTTCTAAGCCGATTACCCTGTTTAGTCAAACCACTAAAAGCACTAAGGGTTTCGGAGAGTTAGTGGGTAAGATAAAATCAAAAATCGCAGATACGGCTCCTGAAATGGAGGATGAGTTTAATATTAATGATAGCATTTGTCGCCAAGTTTCTAACCGTGACCCTCACTTAGAAGTATTTGCTCAAAATCACGATGTGATTGTGTTTGTGAGTGGCAAAAAAAGCTCCAATGGCAAGGCCTTATTCCAAACCTGTAAAGCTAATAACGAACGAAGTTATTTTATTGAGAACGAAACTGAGTTGGAAACTGATTGGTTTAGTGCAGACGATAAAGTTGGAATTTGCGGAGCCACATCTACCCCTAATTGGTTAATGGAGCAAGTGAAAAGCGAGCTTGAGCAATTGATTTAAGAATCAATCTCTTTCAATCAGAAGAACTATTATCTTTGCACCTTATTATTAATCAAGTAGTCTAACTACTTAATACTATATAATCTAATTACTATACATATGCCAGGAACCGAATTTTTTGGAGAAGACGAAAAAAGAGAAGTAAACGAAGTCTTAGACTCTACCTGTTTATTTCGTTATAACCACGATGAATTGCGCCAAGGTCATTGGAAAGCAAAAGAGCTGGAAGCAGAAGTTGCAAAATTTACAGGTGCCAATTATGCACACGCAGTTTCAAGCGGATCTGCTGCAGTTGCTTGTGCTTTAGCAGCCTCAGGCATTGGGCATGGAGATGAAGTAATTGTACCTCCATTTACATTTTTAGCAACCATAGAAGCTGTGCTTTATGCAGGTGCTTTGCCTGTGTTTGCCGAAATTGATGAAACTCTTTGCTTAAGTGCAGAAGGCATAGCAGATGTAATTACGGATAAAACAAAAGCAGTTCTACTTGTGCATATGTGCGGTGCAGCTGCAGATATGGATGGTATTACGAAGCTGTGTAACGACAAAGGAATTAAATTGGTAGAAGATGCAGGCCAGGCCTTAGGAGCTTTTTATAAAGGCAAATCGGTCGGTCTTTTTGGAACAGCAGGAGCGTTTTCTTTTGATTTCTTTAAAATAACTACAGCTGGTGAAGGAGGTTTATTTATAACCAACGATAAAGATATCTATACCAAAGCGGATACATTTTCAGATCATGGGCATAGCCATATTGGCGATAATCGTGGAATGGAACAACACCCTTTCTTAGGATTTAACTTTAGAATAAGCGAATTGCATGCAGCTGTTGGCTTAGCCCAAGCACGTAGATTAGGACAAATTGTTGGCCTAAATAAAAAGAATAAGTGTTTCCTTAAAGACCAGCTTAGAATGGTGGAGGGAGTTACATTTAGACAGATGGGTGATGAAGCGGGCGATTCGGCTACCTTCCTTAACTTCTTTATGCCAACTGCTGAGTTAGCTCAAAAGTTAGTTGCTCGCTTGGCCGAAGAAGGCATTGGTGGAGCTAATTACTGGTACAATAACATGTATCACTTCATTAATCAATGGGATCATTTAAAAGAACTCCGTTCGGCTGCGCCACTAGCTATTCATAGCTTAGGAGCACCTCAGGATTATAGTAAATTAGAATTACCGAAATCTCAAGAGGTTGTTGGTCGATTAATTTCTTTTGGTATTCGTGCTACTTGGAGCCAAGATGAGTTAGTGAAACTAGGAGCAGATTTAAAAAGAATTACAGAAGAAGTGTTGGCTTCTTAATTGCAAATTGATAATTATAAATTTTGGCGAAGCCAATTAATATGTTTAGAAATTTTAAAAGTGTAGAAAAAGCTGCTTACGGCAGAGGAAGCTTTGATAAACTAGGAGAGATACTTGAACCTCATCGTAGTGATGGAGCAAAATATTTAATCTTTTTTGTTGATGAATATTTCGAAGGCAATGATGCTTTTATAGGTCGTTTACCTTTGAAGGAAAACGATGCTTTAGAGTTTATTTCTGTTGCTGAAGAACCAACTACGGAATTAATAGATTCGCTAAGAGATAAGTATTTAGCCGGAAAAGGTTTGCC
>CAZDQR010000147.1:0-7810 GCA_964507315.1 uncultured Roseivirgaceae bacterium | reverse complement strand
CATAATGAAAGTGCCATCCGCTCAACTCCTGTTCAGTTTGCCAACGATATTATATTGCTTGCAGGCACAAGCGAAGTTGTTGGAATAGATGAGGCACAATTTTTTGATGACGCCTTAGTAGAAGTTTGCAACCAGCTGGCAGCAGCAGGTAAAAGAGTGATTATCGCAGGATTAGATATGGATTTTGAAGGCAATCCTTTTGGGCCTATCCCTAATTTATTAGCACAAGCAGAATATGTAACCAAGGTACATGCCATTTGCATGAACTGTGGGGCACTAGCTTCGTATTCTTTTCGTTTAACTAAAAATAAGCAACAAGTTATGTTAGGCGAACAAAGTACGTATGAAGCCCGTTGTAGAAAATGTTTTTTAGCAGGCCAGGCACACCAAGATTGAAAAATCTAACTCTTTCGGTTCTAATTCTAGCTCCACTTTTTTTGTTTGGGCAAAACAATATACCAACCGGTACTTGGCGAACGCATTATTCGTTTAACACAACTATTTCTGTTTCTCAGAGCGATCAAGATGTGTATGCGGCCTCAAAAGCAGGTTTGTTTATTTTGAACAAATCGGACAATAGTATATCAAGCATTACTAAGCTTAATGGCCTTTCCGAAACGGGCATTTCTGTCATACACTTTAATAATACAACCAACACTTTATTAATCGCTTATGAAAATGGGCAGCTAGATCTAATCAAAGAGAATGTAATTTCTTCCATACCAGATATTAAATTATCAGATAGGTTTAAATCCAAAATAAGCAACCACATTAATGAAGACGATGTTTTTTCATATTTAAGTACCGATTTTGGCTTATTAAAAATAAACACTAAAGATGAGCTCATTCAGGAGTCGTATTTAAACTTAAGTAGCACTGGAGATAATCTAAAAATTTATGCAAGCACCATTTATAACGATTCTCTTTTTCTCGCTACCGAAAATGGGTTAATGGCAGGTAGTTTAGCTGAAAATCTAAAAGATTTTTCTAAATGGAAGCGATTTAATTCCTCCTTAGGGGCCAATAACGAAACGACTAAAGTACTAGCACTTTTTAATGGCCTCCCTATTTCGGGTAATACATCTCAAGGCTTATTACTATATAATAATGGAAAGTGGGAAGAAACAGGAGAGCTTATAGGTGATGATTTTTCAACCATAAAAACGAGCAATAATACACTTATAACTACCTCTGGCATCACGTATTCTCTCTCAGAAGATGGCCTTACGAGTATTCAAACAGAATATTTAGTGCATGCGAATGATGCCATTTCTAGCACGGATAATATATGGTTGGCCGATGGGAAAAATGGATTAATTCATATAAAAAATTCATCAAGTGAAAGCCTTTATCCCAATGGACCATTTTTTAATGAGGTAGTAAAATTAAAATCTGTTGATAATAAGATCTTTGCCATACCTGATTTTCAAACCAATAATGGACAGCCTCTACGAAACAACACAGGCTTCTCCGTTTTTGAAAATGGCTTATGGTCCAATTATAATTCAACTGGCTATCCTCAAACAGAAGCAATGCCCATATTTTTAGATATTAGTGGGGTAAGCCTTAAAAGCAATAAAATTTTATTTAGTTCTTACGGGTACGGTTTACTAGAATGGGATAATGCTGTATTTAGTATTATAGATGAATCTAATAGCCCATTGGTAAATTCATCGCCACCAAATAGAACTGTATTAATTGCCGATATCGATGGTCTAAATGGAAATGTTAGTGTGCTAAATAATAATACTTCATCTTCACTGCATTTATACGATCAAAACAATTCGTGGACTAGCTACACACCTTCTACTGCAGTATCTGATGCCAAGCAAGTTGTTAGCACGCCTTGGGGCGACCAATGGATAGCTATTAATTCTTTTGCTGGAGGAGGCATTGTAGTACATAACTCATCCTCAAATGAAGAGCGATTAAAATCGAATGGGATAGGCACAATTCCGAGCAATAACATTAACCAGATACTCTTAGATAAGGAAGATAAAATTTGGGTAGCAACCAGCAAAGGCGTGGTTTATTATTTATTCCCATATTCAATAATAGACGACCCAAGCCAAGAAGCAATAATACCCATCATAAATTCACAGTTGCTTTTTAATAATGAAAATGTAAACTGTTTGGCCGTAGATGGCGGCAACAGAATTTGGATGGGCACCAATAAAGGAGCTTGGCTTTTTGACAATGATGGTTCAGTACTAGTTAACCATTTTACAACCGAGAACAGCCCATTATTAGCCGATGTGGTTACTAATATTGCCATAAGTGACATATCTGGCGAAGTCTTTTTTAATACCCCAAGCGGCTTAATTTCATACCGAGGAACTGGCACTGTAATAGGCACATATCTGGCCCCAAAAATATTCCCTAACCCAGTGGTTCCGGGCTTTACAGGAGTAATAACGATAGAGGGAGTGCCCACCAATAGCAAGCTTAAAATAACCGATTCTTCGGGCAGGTTAGTTGCAAATTTAGAAGCAAATGGCAATACAGCTATTTGGGATATGAGCAGTGTATATTCCAATGAAATTGGTACTGGAGTCTATTTCGTTTTCGTTTTTAATGAAGATGGCTCATCTACACAATTTGGGAAAATTGCGATTATAAAATAGCGCAGCTATGTTAGTTAAAACTAAAGGCATTGTTCTACGATTTGTAAAATATAAGGAAACCTCTGTAATAGCTACCATTTACACCATAGATAAAGGAGTAATTAGTGTAATAGCTAACAGTGTAAGAAATAAAAACGGCAAAGGAAAAATTGCACTCTTTCAACCTCTATCATTGGTAGAGATTGTTATTTATTACAATCCTAGTAAAAGTATAAGCCGAATTTCAGAAATCAGCAGTTATCATCCACTACATAATTTGAGGCAAGATGCCGTAAAATCAAGCATTAGTATTTTTATTACAGAGATGCTAAATAAATGCTTAAAGGAAGAGGAGGCGAATCCCCCATTCTTCAATTTTATTCAAAATTCTATCATTCATTTAAACGAACAGCAATCTGAAGTTCAAAATTTTCATCTCATTTTTTTACTAAAATTTTCCCTGTTTCTAGGGTTTAAGCCCCATTCTACAAACGATTTTGTTCAACAAATAACGAACAGCTCATTTTACTTAAATAATACGAATGCAATTACACTAGAAATCTTACTAAAAGCCAACTACGAAACACCACTAAATTTAGAAAGCACCACTCGTTTTAAGATACTTGCAGATTTATTGGAATACTATCAACACCATATTGATATTGGAAAAATCAACTCCATTGAAGTGCTCCACACCCTACTTCACGATTAAAGTTTAAATTCTATATACCCTTTAATAAACATTTTATTATTTTTATTTCTACTTCTAAGAAGTATAAGAGTTAGAAATAAATTTGACTGTAAAAAACGTACGATATTATATATTTCTTAAAGACGTTGTATTAATGTCTTTAACTGCCTTTGGTGGCCCCCAAGTCCATATTGCATACTTTTTAGAAAGGTTTGTTGAAAAAAGAGGTTATCTAACTGAAAAAGAATTATTGGAGCTCAATGCTCTGTGTCAAATTCTGCCAGGGCCGACTTCCACTCAAACAGTTACAGCGATCGGGTTTAGAATTGGAGGGCCTAATTTAGCCTATCTCACTCTGTTATTTTGGGCATTACCAGCTGTTACAATACTCATATTTGCCGCCATTGCATTATCAACGTTTCAACACAAAGAAATTATTTTGCACGCCATTCGGTTTATTCAGCCTATGGCTGTGGGCTTTATTGCCTTTGCAGCTTTTAAAATAACATCTAAAGTAATTGAGTCTAAATCAGGAATACTTGTTCTTATCCTTTCCACACTGCTATCACTAAATGCAAGCTCCCCATTTTTATTTCCATTACTTATTATTATAGGTGGATTGGTTACAGCCATAAAATATAAACGGCAACCCAAAATAGAAAAGAACGAACCACTAAAAATAAAGTGGTCGAATTTTTTCTTATGGCTATCAATTTTGGTTACAGGAGGAGCCTTAGCAACATTTACCAATTGGATGCCTATTAAACTTTTTGAAAATTTCTATAGGAATGGCTCCCTTATTTTTGGAGGTGGGCAAGTACTAATCCCTCTTTTATATTCTGAATTTGTTACCTTAAAATCGTATTTAAGCTCTCCCGAATTTCTTTCTGGCTATGGATTGGCACAAGCTGTACCTGGTCCTGTATTTTCATTTAGCGCCTATATTGGTGCACTCTCATTAAGAGAAATGGGCATTGGTGGAATGATTTATGGTGGACTTATGGCTGCTGCAGGCATATTTTTACCTGGCACATTTCTTATCTTCTTTGTTATTAGATTTTGGGACAATTTAAAAAGATACAGAATTGTTAGGGCCTCTTTAGAGGGAATTACCGCTGCAAGTTCGGGCATGGTTATCGCTGCAGCCATTATTATGTACATCCCTATGGATCATAATATTTTAAATAACCTATTAATAATATCAACGTTTGCTGTTCTTCAATTTACAAAAATCAAAGCCCCCTTTGTAATACTAGCAGGTATTTTACTAGGAATTATAATTTAGTTATTAACTCTAAGCTAGCAAGCTCTTTAGATACCTCTAATTTATATTCTGCACCATGTACAAAAGGAAAATTTGCGGGCTCATGGCCTATCGGCATTGCCGTAGCTACAGGGTAACTACTATTAATTGTTAAGCGAAGAATGATATCATTAATGCTTTCTGCAAACTTATCATTGCCCTGAACTAGGTCGCTAAAACTGCCAATTACCAACCCCTTTAAATTAGCAAACTTTCCGGCCCTCGCTAATTGGTTCAACATCCTATCCATTCTGTAATAATAATCGCCTACATCTTCGAGCACCAAAATTTTTTCGTTGGTATCGATTTCTGTAGCCGTTCCCAGACTATTACAAAGTAAAGAGAGATTACCCCCGACAATAGCACCTGTAGCGGTTCCTTGTTTTAACTGAGCCTGATTTGTTTCAATGATTGAGCTTCCATAAAACATCAAGCTATGTAATTGATCAATAGATTGCTCAGCTCCCTCACGTGCAAATGATGTACCCATTGGCCCATGAATGGTTAGTAGATCGCTCTTTATAGCTTTAAGGTGCAAAGCCGTTATATCACTAAACCCAACAATCCATTTCGGCCTTGTGATTAACGCAGTTAAATCTAGTTGATCGATGTAACGAGTAAGCCCATAGCCTCCTCTAGCACATAAAATAAGTTTTACATCAGAATCATTTATCGCATCCTGAAAATCTGATAACCTCTGAGAATCTGTACCAGAAAACACGCTGTAAGAATTATAAATATTTGACCCTCCCTCAACCTTTAATCCCCAAGAGGATAAAACTTCAATTGCTGTATTTAAACTGCCAGAAACCAATTTCCCTGCAGGAGCAATTATTCGAACCTTATCATTTTTAGCTAAAAGAGATGGTATTATCATACCTAAAGATAAAAAGCAATTGACAATAAAAAACCCCTTTGAAACTCAAAGGGGTTTAAACAATAGAAATAAACTTTTAATTAGCTGCTGGAGGTGTAACTCCCAACTGTTTGAGTACAGCATTAGATGCATCATTTGCAGGGTCTGCAAAATATAAAACATCTAAGCCTGGTACGCCTGCATTAATAATGTATGCATAACCACCTTCTTTAGCAACTGCATTTATCGCTGTTCCAATTTTGTCATAAATTGGTTGCATTAATTGCTGCTCCTTATTTTGCAGTGTTTGTTGTGCATTAGTCGCAAATTCTTGCGCACTTTGTTGCATGGTAGAAAGTTCTTTTTCTAAATCTACTCTTATGGCTTCAGCCATAGTAGGCCCTTCATTTACGTACCTGTTATATTTTTCTTCAAAATCTTTTTGCTTTGCAGCTGCTTGTTTTTCAAGCTGGCCTTGCAATGTTTGCAATTGCGATTGCACTTGTTTCATCTCTGGCATAGCACTTAATACATACTGCATATCCATATGCCCAATTTTCTGCGTTTGAGCCATTACTGCTGTACTTCCTAAAATGGCAGCCAACAATACAAAATACTTCAACTTATTCATCTGTTAATTATTATGGTTTGTAATTCTAATTTAAATATATCAATATAATTATTACTCCTCCTTAATGACTAATTATCTAATACGTCATTGGGATCTCCTAATCCAAGTTCTTCTAACACAAAATCAGTATAATCATGCACTGGGTCTGTATATATCATTACTAGCTCACCAGATTTGTCAAATACGATCTGCAATTTATGTTCATGTGCCATCTTTTCAACGGCATCAAAAACTAAATCTTGTACTGGTTTAATCAGCTCTTTTTTCTTTAAAAAAAACAGGCCTTCAAAACCAAATACTTTCTTTTGATATTCTTTTAAAGCAATTTCTCGATTTGTAATTGCCAAAAGTCTATCTTCTTTCATTTCAACAGTTAAAAGAACTTCTTCCGCTTTTAAATCACTATGCATATTATCTATCTCAATTTGCATATCCTGAATTTCTTTTTGCCAAGCTACAGCCAATTTATCAATTTCAGCCTTTGCTTCATTATATTCAGGCATCTTGCCAAGAATGAAATTGGTATTTACATAGCCAAATTTTTGAGCAACTAATTGTGTTGGTAACAAATACGTTGCCAAAAGAATAAATACCCATTTTGAAATTGACTTTTGCATAGCTCTAACTTATCTTAATTGCTGGCCAATTGTAAACTGAAACTGCATTCCACTTGGTTCGGTGGTTCCTGGCAAAGTATCGAAACCATACCCCCAATTTAAACCAATAAGCCCAAAAGCAGGCATAAATAATCGCGCACCAAAACCTGCCGCTTTATAAGTATCAAACGGGCTAAAAGTTTGATAATTATCCCAAGAGTTTCCAGCCTCACCAAAGGCCAATACATATATGGTAGCGGCCGCACCTGTAGTAATTGGATACCTTAACTCCATCGCATATTTCGCATAAATCGTTCCTCCTGAAGTGCCCCTAAAAGTTGCATCATACTGACCAATTGGCTTAATTGAGTTATTTTCATACCCACGTAAACCTATAATATCTGTACCTAATACAAAGTTTTGTCCGGCTAATCCATCTCCTCCAACTCTAAAACGCTCGTATGGCCCAACAGGTACGGTAGAAGGCGAGTAGGTATTCATAAATCCAAAATGAATTCTAGATTCTAACACGAGCTTGCCAACTAAATTTAAATAATACTTAGCATCAAACATGAATTTGATATACTCAACCCATTTGTTAATTTCTTCTGGTGTTGCCGATTCATAATCCAAATCGTTAAACTTAGAAAATGGAGGTGTAAAACTAGCATTTAAAGATACAGTTGAACCCGATTTTGGGTACATTGGATTATCGATACTGCTTCTAGCTAATGTAGTTGATAGAAGGAATGTATTTGAAACACCCGTTGTAAATGGTAATGAACCAAATTGTTGAATATAATTATCTAGTTTATATACCTTATATGATAAAGAAGTACTTAGTGTAAAATAGTTGTCTGGCCAAGTTAATCGTTTACCAAGGCCAACTGTAACTGAATTTACTTTAAAAGATCCATTTTGACCGTATCGCCTTTCATCTACATTTTGAATTGAGCTATTAAAACTTACTGTTAACGAGTTTGGCTTTTTACCACCTAACCAAGGCTCAGTAAATGAAGCAGTATAACTCTGAAACTGCTTACCATTGGCTTGCATTCGTAACGAGAGTTTTTGACCATCGCCCACTGGTAATGGATGCCACTTTTCAAAATGAGGAACATTTATTAATG
>CAZDQR010000146.1:0-7886 GCA_964507315.1 uncultured Roseivirgaceae bacterium | reverse complement strand
TAAACGTTAAACCTAATGTTCCAACGAACCCATAATAACCTCCCCAACCTCCAGAAAGCTCTATTTGATCATTGGGCCTTTCTACTAATTTATATTCAATATCTACTGTATTATCAATAGGGTTAGGTATTGGATTTATCTGAATTTGTTCTGGATCAAAATAACCTAACGTACCAAGTTGTTGCTGATCTCTAATAATATTAGTTCTACTAAACAAATCGCCTGGCATTGTACGTAACTCTCTTCTTATTACGTGGTCGTTTGTTCTATCGTTACCAGTAATAATCACCTTATTAACGGTTGCTTGTGCACCTTCAAAAATCCTCATTTCTATATCAATAGAATCACCAATAACAGCAATTTCTACAGGCCTGATATTAAAAAACAGGTACCCATGATCCATATAAAGACCAGAGATATCTATTCCTTGGGGATTCATTTGCAAACGCTTGTCCATTTCTTCTTTATTATAGACATCGCCTGATTTAATACCTAATACTCTTTGAAGTCTAGCATCATCATACACATAATTACCTGACCAAGTAATATTTCGATAATAATACTTTGATCCTTCTTCTACTTTTAGAAAAATAGCAATAGAACTTGTATCTGTTTTAACAATTGAATCTTTTATAACAACAGCATCTCTAAATCCTTTTGAATTTAAATAGTTAACAATGCTATTCTTATCATCTCCAAAATCTGATTTAATATATTTAGATGACTTTAAAATATTAACATTTACATGATTAGAAAGGTAATTAGAAGTTGCCTTGCCATCCATCTTTTTACTATCGAAAATAAATGATTTAATATTTAAATGTGTTGTTCTGTAAGCGATGTCTTTAAATAAGGAAAGTCGCACACGCTCTTTCGTGTTTTTCATTTTCCCTTTTATTTTACCCAGGCTTACATCTTGTGCTCCGTCTATATAAATTCTATCAATTTTTACTTTAGGGTTTTTCTGAATTTTTATTTTAAGTCTTACGTGGTTTGACAATAGTGTATCTTTTTCTTTAATTATATCAACTTCGCAATTTAAAAACCCTTTATCTACATAATGTTTAAGCACATTATTTTTTGTAATATTTACCATTGCATCGGTTAGCACTTTACCTCTATAAGGAGCTACCAATTCTTTTAAATCCGCTTTTTGCGACTTGGTTACGCCTTCGAATGCAAATTTAGATAACCGTGGACGTTCAGTTAATTCTACAATTAAATATACTTTTCCCGTTTCAATTTTTTTAATTAAAATTTTAACATCCCCAACTAAACCATGTTTCCATAATTTTTTAATGGCATTACTAATGTCATCTCCTGGGATTTTAATGCGATCCCCTACTTTTAAACTTGTTAGAGAAACAAGTGTGTTACCATCGAGGTAAGTCGTTCCAGTAACTTTAATTTCCGCAATTTCATATTCTTGTGGCCTGCTATAATCTAAGCCAGATTGGCTTTTCTGTTCAGTGTTTTGTGCACGGCTTCTTCTTATCTGACCAATAGCCGATGATATGAATAACACTAATACAATTAAACTGAGAATTACTTTTTTTATCATATCTATTTTATCTGATCGCTAGTTTTCCCAAACCTTCGCTCTCGTTTATTAAAATCACTTATTGCATCCATAAGATGTTCCTTTCTAAAATCCGGCCAAAGTACATCGGTAAAATACAACTCAGTATAAGCCATTTGCCATAGCAAAAAGTTACTCAACCTAAGTTCTCCGCTTGTTCGAATCAACAATTCTGGGTCAGGGTAATTGCCAGTTGATAACTCTTTCCCGATCATTTGCTCAGTAATGTCAGCTGCATTTAGCTCTTTGCTTCCAACTTTAGCGGCCAACTCCTTTACCGTTTTGGTAAGTTCTGCCCTACCGCTATAGTTTAATGCCAGAATTAATGTTAGCCCTGAATTGCCCTCAGAAGCCTTTACATCTCCCTCAAGCTCTCGCACACATCGTGCAGGTAAGCCATCAATATCGCCAATAGTTTCTAAACGAATATTGTTCTTCATTAGTGTACCAATCTCTTTTCTTAATGCATCTATTAAAAGTTCCATTAGTCCATCAACTTCGGCTTTAGGCCGTCCCCAATTTTCTGTTGAAAAAGCATATAAAGTCAAATATTTTACGCCAATTTCTGCACAAGATTCCACCGTTTCTCTAACCGCTTTAATAGCATTCCTGTGACCAAAGATACGAGCTGCCCCTTTTTTCTTGGCCCAACGACCATTCCCATCCATTATAACGGCAATGTGTTCTGGTATGTTATTAAACTTAGTCACTATTTAAAAGCTTCAATTCTAGTTTGAGCTTGCAAAAATATCTTAAATAAATGAGAATACGTGTCTTAGAATTCAGTTTAACGTCTTCTATACCCTTGTTTTATTGGCAATGTTGGGCATATGACATTATAAAAAGTGTAACTTAAGCTAACTCCAGCAAAATAGTACTTGTCATTATCTTCTGGATTGCCATATTTGTAATTTTTAACAAATAAGTCTCCCTCAGAATAATTATCCAAATAATCGAATAATGTAGCTCTAATCCCAGCCTCAACAGAGAACGACCATTTAGGACTTGCTCGATATCTTACTCCAAAGGCTAAAGGAATTGCCATTTGAACTGAACTGTATGTGGCACTTTTATTTTTATGCCCGGCCATCCCAAACAACCCTAGTCCTCCATAAAAATAAGGAGACCAATTTTGGGGAGCGTTTTTACTTCTAAAATCTAAAAAATAATATTCAATGCCTGCAGCAAATTCGAATAAAAAAATATTGAATGAGGCCGTTCTTGCAACAGAAAAGGCATCAATTGGTTTGGAATCTGTGCCCGATAAGCCTCCAGCTACAAATGATAATTTTAGGCTAATATGATCTCTCATATTGTATCGGTAAAACACTGTTGCCCCAGGCTTAATTGGGTTAGTTAGTGCATTCCTAGATAAGTCACCGGTGTAAGAAAGCACTCCAATGCCACCCCCAATTTCTGTTTTTTGGGAAAAACCGAAAGTCGAAACCAGTAGACTAAAAACAAAAATGGGAATCCAATATTGCTTCTGAATTCCCATTTTAAAAATTTTAAACATATTATTTATCTAAATTTAGCTCGTCTAAATGACGACCCAAGGATATAACTTACTTTAACACTAGTTACATAGTAAATATCATTATCACTAGCTCCTCCTCTTTTATTTGATTCCTGTTCCGAACCAAAACCGTTAACTACGGTATAAGAATTTCCATTTCTACCGGTATAGTTTCTAACATCCCAACCCGATATATATTGTGATCTATCATCGCCTGTTTTAGCCCCAGTCGGCTCAACTGATCTATCAGACATAACTCTAGCTAAGTCACTTCCCAATACATCTAAATCAACATAATTATCACTCAAATCATCTATATAGTCGAAGAACAAATACCTAAATGTAATATCAAACGAGATATCTAGTGCTTCGCCCAACTTATAACGAGCTCCTAGCCCAAATGGTATAGAGACCTGCCATAAACTATAAGGTTTAATTCCAAAATTAGCATCTGTTGGCAATAAATCAGCATATTGCCCTTCAGTGCCTAATGGAGCTAAATCCACCCATTGCCCAGCTTCTGGAAGCGCATTACCGTTATGTACATTTGTTGCTGGAGCAATTGCTTGGGGGTTATGATGAAATCCAGCAACTCCAACTAATGCATATGGCGTTAATTGAATTCTGCTTAAATAAGATCCCTGGTTTTGAAACAAATCAAACACGCCCATTACAGCTAGTTCTAAAATATTATTTCTAAAATGCAAGTTTCTTTTATACCTATAATTAGATGTTTCTCCAACTGGATCAGCGGCTTTATTATCATCACTAAATAGTGTGCCATAAGACAAAGAAGCTTCTATGGCATAGCGAGGCCCTATTCTATACCCTCCAGAAAGCGAAAACCCTGGACGAGTGGAAGATATTTTCGTGCTAAAAATTCCAGATTTAGGAGCAATATCACCAAAGTAGTTCATTGAGTTTATACCAACACCCACATAGAAATACTTTTTGGGTTTAGTAAAGCCATTATTTTGGCCTTTAAAATTAGCCATCGCCTTATTATTTCTCTTCGCCTGTCTCCTATTAATTTGAGCGTACCCATTAGAAATAATGAATGCAAGAACGATTGCGAAAATTAACTTTATAAGTTTAGTCATTTAGTTGTAACCTTTAAATGTGGTATAGCAGTATTGACAAAGATATTTAATCTAAGACGAATTAAAAAATCATTACCAGTTTCTATAATCAATTCCCCAATTTAACTTGTTTCGCATGGTCTCAAATTGATTATAATCGTTAAACTTAATAAGTTTCCCCAACTTACTAAACTTTTTAACCTTAATTTTTACATTTGCAGGAACAACAATAGACCTGGAATCCAAAGAAATCAACACATTATTACTCCTTGCTTCAATTTCGAAGGAGATTTCACTGTGATCAGAAACTATTAGTGGTCTAGCATTTAGATTATGAGGACTAACTGGTGTAATTACGAAATTATTAGATTGTGGTAACACCAAAGGGCCTCCACAACTTAAAGAGTAACCCGTAGATCCTGTTGGGGTAGAAATAATTAT
Source organism: uncultured Roseivirgaceae bacterium (assembly GCA_964507315.1). GTDB lineage: Bacteria > Bacteroidota > Bacteroidia > Cytophagales > Cyclobacteriaceae > JAKISE01. The sequence goes on along the minus strand of CAZDQR010000146.1, from coordinate 3,271 downwards.
ACCATCAGACCAATACGTATTTAAGTAAACACCGTCTATTATTACCTTAACCTTAATCATAGATGATGTATCTCTTTTTAAGATAGTAAAGTCATTTAAAGCAAAATTTTCTTCATTAAATAAATTCTGGTCCGATTCCATTTGAATCATAATCCTATTATCAATTTCAAATTGATTAACGGCTAATGCATCAACCGCTTTGCAAATGTTATCTAAAGATGTAGTTGCCAAAAAACCTAACCTACCCATATTTACTCCTATAACAGGTATTTCTAATTCGGCTACATGCGTTAGTAAATCTAGTAAGGTACCATCACCGCCAAATGAAAACGCGAATTTCACCTCTTTTAGATCACTCTTAGATTGGTACACGTTAACGTTATCGAGCTCAAATAATGTTTCATCAGTACAAATAGCATAGAACTCCTCTGAGAGCAGTGGCTCAAAACCACTAGAAGCAAGTTTCGTAAAAAAAGAATTTAGCTTTGGTTTATCTTCAGCACTAAAGGGCTTTCCATGTACTGCGACTAACATGATTATATATCGAGGTATTTAAACAAAATATCAAGCCTATCTTTATCAGAATCGCCAGTAGGCTTCGCCTGTAACTGAGCAATTACTTTGTAACTAAATCTTTCAAAAGTTGCAAGCAGTCTTTGAATATCCCTACTATTTACTTTTAACGTGAGCTTTAATAGCTCATCATTAGCATCATCCAATTTTATAGAACTACTCAAAATTTTATATCCTTCAGACTCCACAAGCCTACTAACATCCGAAAGAGAATAATCGATTGATTTAATAGAAATTACGATAATCGCCCCAACAGACTGTACTGCTAATGTTTGTGAAAGCGAAAAAATTGTGTCTTTAATTGTAATTACTCCTAAAAACTCATCTTCGTTATTAACGACTGCCACAAGTTCAATAACATTACTAGACGCAAGCTTAATAATTTCGAAGAAATGGGCTGATTGGTTTACTTTACAATGCAAACACTCAAGTTTTAGATCACTAATTTTAGAAACACTGGCTCCTTGATCCAATATAAGCTCTTCGGAAACTAGTCCCAGAAATTTGCCATTATTAACAATAGCCAGTTGGTTGCACCTAAACTCATCCATCCAAGCAAGAGCAAGCTCTGTTGTGTCCGTCAGTTTTAATGGTGGGATCATATCGTTTAATAACTCAGAGGCTAGCATGCTCTTTGCCTAATAAATATTCACCCAACACTTCATTAAATCTATCTGGTTGCTCCATCATTGGAGCATGGCAGCAATAATCGATAAATTTAAGGGTTGAATTTGGGATTAATTTGTTAAATTCATGTGCCACTGCTGGCGGTGTTATAGTATCATTTAATCCCCAAATTAATAACACAGGAGCAGTAATATTTGGCAATTGATCTGCCATATTATTTCTTTGTGCCGACCTTGCGATTGCAATTAGCCTTAATGTTTTCTGGGGACTTTTAAAGGTTGTATAAACCTCCTGCACATATTCTTCCGAAACAGTATTGGGATCATAAAACGTATAGCCTACTTTTTCTTTTACATAATCGTAACTCTGTATTCTTGGGAATGACCCACCCATTGAGTTCTCAAAAAGGCCTGAACTACCCGTTAAAATTAGTTTTTGAACCTTTTCGGGATTCTCAAGAATATAAGCTAAACCCACATGACCGCCTAAGGAGTTACCCATCATTATCATGTTATTAAGCTCAAAGGAATCAACAAACTCTGCAACAAATTTGGCAATGCCCTCAACTCCTGATTTTCTCAGAGGCAATGAATAAATAGGTAACATAGGGATAATAATCCGATATTGCTTCGAAAATTTAGCAACCACATTTTCCCAATTACTGAGAGCCCCAAATAAGCCGTGTAGAAGTAAAAAGGTTTGCCCTTCTCCTTCATCTATATAACTAAAACCGTTTTTCTCTTTTAACTCCATAAATTATTGGTATCACCACCAAATTAATACATCTAATAGATTTTTCTAAATTATTAGCTTGCAGAATTAATTAATTCGCTCAAACCCTCAAAAATATCTGAAACCGTAGGTATAACTCCATCTAACATTGAAGCTAGTGCTGGTGCCACAGGATTTATGTATCCCAATAATAAGGAGTTTTCTTCCCATCCTTCTGGAAAACTAAGCTGAAACACACCTGCAACCCAAAGCAAAGAAGATACAAAAAATGCCCACATTAAAGCTCCCATCAGAGCTCCTGCAATTTTATCAACACCACCTAACAATATCATTTGCACAAACTTTTTTAACAGCTTACCAATAAAATTGACAATAATAATAATTCCGATAAAGATGACAATAAACGCCAATATTGGAATTAATTTTCCTGTTAAGCCAAAGTCGGAAATTAAAATTGAAACTCCCCAATTTAAAAAATAGAACCCTCCGAAAACACCTAGAATTAGAGCTAACAATGAGAGTACTCCAACAATAAAACCTTTTTTAAAACCTCCATAGGCTCCAATTAAGATAGGAATGGCCAATATTAAATCGAGGGTATTCATTACTGAGCCAATAGCTGTTTTACTAAGGTAGAAATCATTCTGCCTTCTGCCTTGCCGGCTAACTCCTTAGTTGCAGCGCCCATTACTTTACCCATATCTGCCGGGCTAGAGGCTCCTACTTTTTCAATGATTGCAATAAGCGCTTTTTTTACATCCGCCTCTGCCATTTGCTTTGGCAAATACTTAGAAATCACTTCGTACTCGAAAAACTCTTTATCGGCTAAGTCAGCTCGACCTTCTTTTTTAAATAGCTCACCACTTTCTTTCCGCTGTTTGGCACCCTTCATCAAAAGTTTCATTTCAGTATCTTCTAAAATTTCTTCTTTAACTCCCTTTTCTGTTTCCGCTAAAAGAATTGCCGCTTTAATGCTTCTAAGAGCTGTTAATTCCGCTTTTCTTTTACCAAGCATTGCTTGCTTTATATCTTCGTTTATTGTTAGCTTAAGGCTCATTATTATATTTTTGTATGGTTAAATTAATAACTTGCAACAAAAATAGGAATTCTATTGATATGGCAACCCGTTTAAGCATTAATGTGAATAAAATTGCTACTCTTCGTAATGCAAGAGGTGGCAATAACCCCGATGTAATTCAGGTTTCAAAAGACCTTGAAAATTTTGGAGCTCAGGGCATTACAGTTCATCCGAGGCCAGATGAAAGGCATATTACACGTAAAGATGTGTTGAATTTATCCAAAGTTGTAACTACAGAATTTAATATTGAGGGTTATCCTG
>CAZDQR010000145.1:0-7890 GCA_964507315.1 uncultured Roseivirgaceae bacterium | reverse complement strand
AATATAAAGGAGATAAAGTACGGACGTGTAAATTTCAAAAAATAGTCGATCCTAAAGCAGGGAAATTGTTGGCTATACGCGAGCATATATTATCGCGTAAAACATTGGGAGGCATACAAACTAATTTAGACTGCCAAGTTATGGGTGTTGATGGCAAACCGATGGAAGGATTATTTGCCGTAGGCGAAGTGGCAGGTTTTGGTGGAGGAGGAATGCATGGAGTGGGAACATTAGAAGGCACGTTTTTAGGAGGTTGTGTTTTAACTGGTAGAGTGGCAGCTTATGCAATGGCTGGTAAAAAATTAATAAAATGAAAAAGACAGGAGCACAGTTAGCGGTTTTTGCAATGGAGCAGATAGGCGTAAAGTTTACTTTTGGTATTCCTGGTACGCACACAACCGAGCTATATGATGAGATGGGTAAGTCGGAGCAGATTACTCCAATACTTGTTACCCACGAAGGTGGTGGTGCATTTATGGCAGATGCTATATCAAGAACTTCGGATAGCATTGGAGTGCTTACCATTGTGCCTGCGGCTGGCTTAACTCACGCAATGAGCGGTATAGGGGAGGCATTTTTAGATGGGATCCCAATGTTGATATTGGCAGGAGGAGTGCATCGAACCTCAGGTAAATCATATCAATTACATGATTTTGATCAAATCTCGTTGGCTAAAAATATTACAAAAGCTCAATTCTTAATTGAGACCAACGAAGATGTTATTTCTACCATATACAAAGCCTATGAAATTGCTATTTCTGGCGAACCTGGCCCTGTATTTATAGAGTTACCCATTAATGTACAGCTGTTTAGTGATTCCGTTTCTTCCATGCCAAAATATGTGCCTACCACTACCTTGGCCAAGGCAATTGATGAACAAATAGAACAAGCTGTTGAGTTACTAAAAACAGCTAAAAGCCCCATGATGTTTGTTGGTTGGGGCGCACTAGATGCTAAAGAAGAAGCAACGAAGCTTGCTGAAATGTTGGTGGCTCCTGTGTCTGTTACACTGCAAGGAAAAAGTGCTTTTCCTAATAATCACCCTTTATACACAAGTGTATTCCTTGGTAAATCGGCAAAGCCATCTGGGCAATGGGCATTGGCTCAACACGATGTGTTGCTTACTGTAGGCGCAAGAATGGGAGAAATTTCTACAGGCAGTTATGGCTTAGAGTCTCCCAAAAATCTTATTCATATAGATATTAACCCAGAGGTATTTGATAAAAACTTTAAATCAACAGTAGCCATTGAGTCTGATGCTAAAGTTGCCTTACAGGCTATTATTGCTAAATTGGAGTCAGATGGATTTACTTCCTCAGTATCCAAACAAGAGGTTGAATCAAAGATCGCCTCAGAGAATGAATCGTATAATAATACTTGGCTCAAAGAGCCGCAAAAAGAAATCGTTTCACCAGGCCATTTTTTTAAACGCTTACGCAAGCTTTTAAATGATGATGCTATGATGGTGGTAGATGACGGGAAACATACATTTTTAGCTGCGGAATTATTTACGGTATTAGAACCACGCCAATTTATATCGCCCACCGATTTTAATTGTATGGGGTATTGTGTGCCAGCCACTATTGCCACTAAATTGGCTAACCCTGATAAGCAAGTAATTGGCATTGTTGGCGATGGTGCTTTTCAGATGACAGGTTTAGAAGCTATTACCGCATCAGCATACCAAGTGCCTGTGGTCTATTTTATATTTAATGATGGTGAACTAGGTCAAATTTCGCAATTTCAGAAAATACCACTTAATAGAAAAACATGTTCTGTAATTGGCAAGGCTAATTTTGAAGGAGTAGCATTGGCAACCGGAGCAGAATATTTAACCATGGATAATGATAGCCAAATTGAGGAGGTAATATTAAAAGCATTGGAATTTACCAACGAAGGCAAACACGTAATGGTGGATATTAATATTGACTATTCTCAAAAAACAATGCTTACAAAAGGAGTAGTTAAGGTTAACTTAAGTCGTTTTCCGTTTAGTGAGAAAGTTAGATTTTTGACTCGAGCGGCTAAAAGGCACTTATTAGGGTAGTGTCTCTACTTAAGAAAATCAATATTAAATTGAATAATTTAAGACTGATTATTTATCTTTATACTATAATTAAATAGTAAGAGGTTACTATCTTTATTTTTGTTACATCTATGTATAAAATTACAAACATGAAAAAATCAAAATTTATTTACCTGTTAATTCTGCCATTGATAATTTTTAGCTGTGATACATTTGATAAATTTGATCATTTTGGAGTTGGAAACACATTTGAAGAATCTTTTGAAGTTAAAGTTCCTGAGGGAAGCATAACAACGTTTGAAGGTTCGGCCTCTTTTGATGCCTCTGATGATTCTACATTAAACGATAATATAGATGCAATAACTCAATTTGAAGTTACAAGAATTAGTATGAAAATTACTAAAGTCGCATCTACTAAAATTATGGCAGAAGGTGAAGTTAGTATTACTTCTGATGGTGTGCCAGTTGGCGACCCAGTTAGTATGAATTTAGATTTAAGCTCGGATGAAGAAGTTCTACTTGCAATTACACCTGCTACTTTTGAAGCAATTAAAAAAGCTTACCTCGATAAACAAAAAATTAAAATAACGGCTTCTGGCTCTGTTTCAGATACACCAATTGATGTTGAATTTACTATTTATATGTCTATAGAAGCTACTATTCAAAATAATTAAGAAGAATAAAATTAAGTTTAGAAGCACCGTAGTAGTACGGTGCTTTTTTTATGCCGTTAAAGTTTTATATTTAGCAAATGGATTGGATTGAAATTATTGGATTAGTTGGAGCATTTTTAAGCAGTATTACGTTTATCCCTCAAGTATATTTAGCTTGGAAGAGTAGGAGTGTAGGCGACTTAAGCTTGGGTATGATACTTATTGTAATTACAAGCACAGTAGTTTGGTTGGTGTATGGCATAGCACTTATGCTGTGGCCGGTAATTATTGCGAACTCTATTATATTCTTATTGGCAACTCTGTTGGTGGTATTTAAACTGACGTTCAAGTAACTCCATTCTCCTCAAATTAGAAGGAATAGTTTTTTATCCTTGTCATATAAAGTTATTGTTATTCAGACTAACTAATAGAAATGAACAATAACTGGCAAGAATATATTTATACCCAATTAACAAGAGAATCTTACCTCTGGGCACGCCAATGTTGTTCGTATAACGATGAACATGCAAAAGAGGTGATACAAATGGCTTATTTAAAGCTTTTAGAAGGAAAGGCTACCTATAACGGGAAGGCAAATTTGAAAACTTGGTTTTTTGCTGTTATACGGTTCACAGCCTTAGACTATTTAAAACAGCTGCCAAATTATCTAAGTATTGAAGATTTAGAGCTAAAGGTAGTTGATAGTTGTGAAGTGCCTTCTGATAACTACCTTGAAATATTAACCCAACTACCTCAAAGGCAACAACAGGTTTTGTTACTAGTATTCTATCATAATTTAAAACTACATGAGGTGGCAGATGTGCTAAATATTAGCATCGGCTCAGTTCGTACACATTATGACAGAGGCAAGAAGAAACTTAAAATATTAATAACTAAAGAAATGGTAATATGAACTCTGAAGATAGAATCATCGAGGATTTCTTTCAAGATATGAAAGAGCAAGATAAGAGGATAATAATTCCCCAAGTTCGTACGCAATCTCGCATCAAAAAGCAGAATTGGTTTCCATATTCAGTTGCGGCCTCACTTTTATTGATCGCAGTATCTTATGTGATTTTGCAGCAGCCATATAAAGTAACAGATTATACCTTACACATTTCCCTTAAAAATAATATAATGACTACTACAGAAGCATTAATGGATACTGATATTTCAATTGAGGAGTGGGAGTCGCCCACGCAATCATTAATAGAAGACTTTTAATTTAAACACCCATATTATGAAAAAACTATTATTTATTCTCCCACTTTTGGTTAGTACTTTGGCCAATGCTCAAGATGTTTTTAAAGCTGAACTGTTTTCAGCTGAACTGGCATTAAAACACCGAGAAGAACTCAAGCTTAGTAATGATCAGATTGATAATATTAAGAACGCTTATACGAACGATATGTCAATGTATAATTCTCTAAAATGGGATTTAGATGCAGAATTAGTTAAAATGGAGGGTTTGTTATCGCAAATTCAAATTGATAGTAAATTGGCTCTAAACCAAATGAATAAGATTATTGATTTGGAAAAAGACTTAAAGCTGAAACGCCTTAACTTGATGATTAATATAAAAAATGAACTCACTGAAGGCCAGCAAAAAAAACTGCAAGAAATTAAAAGTAAAACATCAGACACTTCTTTTAATTTTATTACCCCAATAAACGAAAACCCAAGAGTAGTTTTAAAGATCGATGGTCCTGAAATTACTGGCCAGCCTATTTATTATCTTATTGATAAAGACGGCAGAAGAAAGGTGGAATCGTTAGACAATATTGATTCCAATAATATTAAGAGTATAAATGTGATTAAGGGTGCAGCAGCGAAAAAAGAATATGGGGAAGAGGGTGAAAATGGTGTTGTTATTATTTACTTGAAGAAGAATAGATAAGTATTTCTAATTCAAAAAAAGCCTTGATTCAACTAAGAATCAAGGCTTTTTTATTGAATTATGCTTTACAAAGTTACCTCGAATGGAGCCTTTATTATAAGGTTACCCCACCTTAACTCAATGTTTGCTTTAGTACCATCTTTGCTAATATCTGCAATATCAATGGTAAAAGTTTCAGTAATTAGGTTGGATTTAGATATGCTTGCTTTACAGCGGAGCACATCTTTAGCTTCCTTATATTGGGTGCCCCAAGATAATTTACTATTAATTATTAGAGTCCATTCAGAGCTACCTGGTATCGCATATAAACTGTAGGTGCCAGCTGTTAACACCGTGTCTGCGATTTGTACATCTTTAGAAAAAGTAATTTCAGTGGCTTGGTTAGCACCAGCACGCCATACTTCCCCATTGGTAATTAAAGATTCTAAGGTTCTTCCTTTTAAACCAGGCCTGTGATAGTCAATTTAAATTTCTGTAGTACCTACAACTTGCGTAAGTACAGACTTAGGACTTGGCTGTAATTTTTGAGCAATGGCATTGGTAGAAACCAATGCCATTACAAGTATTGCCGAGGCTAATCTATTCATCTTACAAAGACTTGATTAACTCTTCGTTACGCTTAATATATCCAAAATCACCGCTTTCACTTGCTTTGGCAAGTTCTAAAGATTGGTTCGCAGTTGCCTTTGCACCTTTTTTATCGCCCATTTTCGCTTGAATTTGAGCTTTAGTGTGAATATTCCAAAATTCTTTAGGATGGCCTTCTAAGTACATATCCATCCATTTTAACGCTTGTGCAAGGTCTTTATCGTTGCTAAAGTAATAATTTGCTGCAGCCACATAATTACGCTCGTTAACAGTTGTTTTTTTAGCAATTTCAGCCATAACAGCATCGTCAAAATTAACCTCTATACCAACTTTAACAGATGTATGGCCCCAAGCTAACTGAATAGCAGCTTTTGTATTGTCTTCACTAATATCAGAGATATTAAATGTAAGCGCTTCTACAGCTTCGGTAAGCTTTGTTGGCTTTACAGTTACTTTTAGTTGATCATCCTCATCTTTATGAGCACTCATATTGCCTACAATACTTTTGTCTTTATAAAAGATAACAGTCCACTCGTCTTTACCTGGTATAGTTAATAACATATACTCGCCAGCAGGTAAATCTTGTCCTTCAACTTTAATATCGGTACTAGTAGTAATAATTGTACCTGAATTGGCACCAGTTCTCCAAATTTTTCCAGAAGGAATAAGAACATCCTCTCCTTCACCAAAAATAGTTCTGCCTTTTACTTTAGGTCGTGAGTATTCAATGTTAATGTCGGTTAAACCTACTTTTGAATAGGTGCTACCAGCTGGGCTAGGAGCAGGGGTTGCTATTTGTGCATTGGCACCCATATAAAATGTAGCCATTAGTGCGATTAAAAATACTTTTTTCATAGTTAATTATAGTTTAGTTGTTTGCGAGTTATTTGTTAACCCCCGATTTATTTGATTGTTATTTTTTTAGTTGAATACGAGGTAGAAATATGAACAATGGTCTTATTTCTTGCATCTAATAATCTAATGTCTTTTTAAAATCCAACAGCAAGATCGTCTCCTCGTTGGTCTGCAGCTCCTTCAAGTTTTCCATTTTTCATTAGTTTAACTGCATCTACGCGTCCAATGTTTCCTCTTTCTAATAATTTATGACCTTTATTTTCTAGGTTTTTTACAATCTCCTCACTTAGAGCACCTTTCTCATAAAAAATTACATCGGGTAACCATTGGCTATGGGTTCTAAATGCATTCACAGACTCTTGCATTGTCATATCAAAATCAATTACATTAATAATAGATTGAAATACAGAGGTAATAATTGTGGCACCACCAGGAGAACCTGTTACAAGCAATAACTTTCCATCTCTTTCAACAATGGTAGGAGTCATAGACGATAGCATACGTTTATTAGGTGCAATGGCATTTGCCTCTCCACCCACTAAGCCAAACATATTAGGCACTCCAGGCTTTACACTAAAGTCATCCATTTCGTTATTTAGTAAAAAACCGGCTTTACCAACCACTACTCTCGAACCAAATGAACCATTTAAGGTAGTAGTTATTGCTACTGCATTTCCTTGGGCGTCTACAATGGAGAAATGAGTTGTTTGATCACTCTCAAGAAGTATATTGCCACTGCCAATTTTATCTGATGATGTTGCCATTGCAGGATCAAAATCATTCATTCGTTCTTGGTTATAGCTTTTTTCTGTCAGTTGCTTAATTGGCACATCATAAAAATCCATATCGCCAAGGTATTCAGCCCTATCTGCATATACTCTGCGTTCTATTTCGGTAAGTAAATGCACATATTCAGCAGAGTTATGGCCTAATTTTTTAAGGTCATATGCTTCTACACTGTGCAGTAATTGGCTAAGGGCAATTCCACCACTAGAAGGAGGGGGCATTGTAATGATTTTAGCCCCTTTATACTCGCTTATTATTGGAGTCCGCCATACAGAATGGTAATTAGTTAAATCTTCTAAGGTTATAAATCCACTTCCTCGTTCCATTTCATCTACAAGTAATTGTGCTGTTTCTCCCTCATAAAATCCAGCTCTGCCATTATCTCTAATTCGGACTAAGGTACTAGCCAGTTCTAAGTGGTAAATGGTGTCACCAACAGTCCATTCTTGTAATAAGTGAGTTGGCTCAATGGTATTTAGGGTTTTAAGTGATTCGTTTATTCTATTAAAACCATCGGCTTCACGTTTAGTTACCGGAAAACCTACTGTTGCTAAATCAATGGCAGGCTGCACTAATTCTGCCCACGCCAAAGACCCATATTTTTGGTGTGCTTCTATCATTCCATCAACAGAACCTGGTACACCAACAGCTAGGTGACCACGAATGCTTAAATCTTTGATTACGTTACCGGCAGAGTCTAGGTACATATCTCTATGCGCTTTTGCCGGAGCTTTTTCTCTAAAATCTAAGGTGTTGGAATTGCCATCTTTATCTCGGTACACCATAAAGCCACCACCGCCAATGTTTCCTGCAAATGGGAATACCACCGCTAGGCTAAATTGTACAGCTATGGCTGCATCTACTGCATTACCGCCTTTGGCTAAAATTGATTTTCCTACTTCGGATGCACTGGGGTGAGCCGAAACTACCATCGCTTTTTCTCCAATAACACCAAGCGTTTTAGGAGTGTTTTTTTCAGTGTTAGGATCTGTGGAGCAGCTATAAAACAGGATAGCTGCTAATGATAAGATTGATATTTAGAGATAGTCATTTAGGCACATACTAATTTAGAGTGTTCAATATTC
>CAZDQR010000144.1:0-7950 GCA_964507315.1 uncultured Roseivirgaceae bacterium | reverse complement strand
GCAAAAACAATTGCGAATGCGAGTGTTAACGATTTTATTAGTTTCATAATTTATTTGGTTTACGTTTAAAAGTACATTATTTATTTAAATTTATTATTGACATCCTACTTATTGTGCTAGGCTTTTGAGTTGTTGGGTGCTGTACATTATTGGTTAACTCTATGGTTCTTTCAGAAACGTAGAAATCTAATTCTCGTAAAAAAATAGTGCCATCTGGTTTAATATCAGCTTTGCCTTCTTTTATACCCTCTAAGATAGCCAACGTAAAAGCACCATGCCCCCACTCAGGAGTTTCTAAAGCCGATTCGCTACCGGTAGAAGCCGCCATGAGCACAAGTCCATTTTCATCATTTGATGCGTGCCTTAACGCTTCGGTATTATTAGCTTGAGCTAAATTAACTCCAAGTTGCCCACTACGGCAAGCATCTATCATTATGAGTACATTAGATGGAAGGCCTCCCAATGTTTGAGTAAGATCCTGCCAACTTACTACATTTTCAGGTTTCTCAATTAGATCAGCATCATACGGTATTATATAAAATTTTCCTGCTTTATTTATCCCATGCGAAGCGATAAAGATGACTACCATATCCTTTGCCTGTACCTTATTAGTAAGATTATCCAATGCGTTAAGAATAGACTGCTTATCAGCTTTGCTATTTAGTAATTTAACCGAGTTAATATCTTTATATACGTTGGTTCCAAGTTGCTCAAACACTTCAGAAATAGATTCCGCATCATTATCGGCATAATTTAAATTATACGCTGTATTCTGATACTCAGAAACTCCAATTGTTAAGAGGTATAAGTCTGGCCTGTCAGAATAGTTAATAACATCCAACGAGCGCCCTTGCCCTCTAGATTCAACACCTTCTAACGTAATTACTCGTTTCTCAGATACCATTTTCGCTTCTTGATTTGCTACAAAAATTCGTATCTCATTAATATCATTCGCTAATACAATTTCTTGGTCAATTAACATATCAAACTCACCCACAGATTCAGGAATTACAATACCCCTACTATTAGAAGATGGTCGCCCATTAACTAATATTTTTACCATCTTAATTTTTGAACTCGATTTAATAATAGCTTTTATTGTAATCTTAGCTTCATGTTGTGTTGTTGCTATAACTTCGGGGAGTATCCATTTTATATTTGGAGCTGAGATAATTACCTTTTCTTTAGAAACAACAAAAGTTGTAACAATTTCATTTTCTTGCGTAGCTTTAGCAGGTTCCATCACTATTAATTTTTCTTCTGCCATAGAAAATGCACCAAGGGCTAAGGTTTCTTTAACTAATGCTGAATTATGAAATTTTGCCGAAAATACACTGCTCTTATAAAATTTAGATAGAGATGTTGCTGATTCATCCACTTGCCAGCCCATAAATTTTTCACCTCCACTTGAGGCTTCATAAAAGCCTTGTGGAGTCCAGCAAATCCAATCATTTTTAGGCGCGATATAGATAGAGGCTAATAGCTCTAATGAAGATTGATTCCATACCCGAATTGTTTGATCTTGACATAGCGCTACAATTCTATTATTGGCACCCGAAATAGATGCAATAGCACCATTAAACCCTTCTAATGCGCCTTTAAAAACACCCTCTCTAGTATATAGCTTTAACGAATAATCTCCCCCTACTGCAATTGTGTTTTCATCAATAATTGAGAAAGGTCGAACTCGACCATCAACTTTTTTGCTCATTTTTACTGTACCACTAAACCCAGTACTAAGAGTATAATCATCAAAACGAGTTAATTTATAAGCACCCTCTTGATGAATATCGCCTATAAACTTCTTGGTCTCTTTTATCTCCCAAATAAGAGCTATCGAATTAAGGTCAAACCCTTTATTAAAACCCTCAGTTTTTGTTCTAAACTCAATTTGTCCATTGGAAGAAATGGCAACAGTTTTAATATTTGGAGTTTTATTTCTAAATACTTGCACTGTATCCCCTGTTGATAAATTATAAACAATAATACCTCCCTGTGCTCCGCCTGCGAACGCAGCCAAATTAGAATTAGAAATTGCTGAGGCTGAAATTACAGAAAATGGCATAGACAATTGGCCGTTTAAAGCAGTAGTCTTAAGAGAATATAAGTATGCATTTGATCCAGAAACAAGTACATTATCTCCAATTATTTTAATATCTCTCACCGATTCTTCTAAATCATCCAAGTACTTACTAAAAGCACCTCTATTATCCCAAACAATAAGCTTTCCTTTATTGCCACCAGAAATAATCCATTTACCATCTGCAGAAAAAGCGCAAGACTTTACCTTATCAATATGCATGCGCATATCAATAGGTTGTTTATTCCCAGTTAAATCCCATAATTTAAGTGAGCCATCATTTGAAGCCGACACCAATTGTTTACCATTAGGCGAAAAAGCAATGTCGTACACAGGTTCTTTATGGTCTGCTAAATCAACTTTGGGAGTGCCAACAATTTTACCACCCGAGAAACCGATGTTCCATATTTTTACTAAACCTGTTGCATCTGCACTGGCTAGTTGTAAGCCATCCGAGGAAAAATCAAGGCGTGTGATAACATTTTTGTGCCCTTTTAACAGAACAACTTCAGTATTGCGCTCAAGATCAATTAATTTAATTTCATTTTCATCTGAGTATCCTCCAATGGCCAAAAAACGATCATCTGGTGATAGTGCCATTGCATAAATAGCACCGTTAGGGCCTGTGCCTGAAAAAGCCCTAATGGTTTTATCCAATACTCCACTCTCAACATTCCAAACTCGTACTGTCTTATCATCAGAGGCAGAAATCAATAATTTACCATTGGCAGTAAAGGCCAAGTCATTTACAATTCCATTATGCGCTTGAGGATCAATTACTAATCTGGTTTGAGCTATTGAACTAGCTCCAATGTTAGCAAGTAAAAAAATCAGAAGAAGTTTTAGTAATTTCATTTGGATGCAGATTATACAAGTACCTTGCCATAAAACTACAATTGCATATTAGAATTCTAAAACAAATTGATAAATAGAAACAAAAAAAGCCATTCAATGAATGGCTTTTTTTGTTTCAGAAGGCAAATTATCTGCTATTTTTTATCTTTTCTACCTTTTTTCTCTTCTTCTTTTACCGAATCTCCATCCTTAAGTCGTTTAGATACCGCAATAAATGGGCCTATTATTACTTTAACAGAATCATCTAGCTCCGTAATTATTTCTATATTTTCATAATCACTAATACCCGTTTCTACTCTAATTACTTTAGCAACCCCATTATCGTTTATAAAAATAATTTCTATTTTTTCCTCGTCTTCGTTTCGTTGCTTGTCTTTCTTGTTTTTAGATTTTGAATCGGAGTCTTCATCTTCATCAGAATTAGCCTCTTCTAACTGGCTTTCGGTACGAACAGTAACGGCTGCTAAAGGCACGGTTCTAATATTTGCCTTGGTTTTGGTAATAATATCTACACTGGCGGTCATCCCCGGTTTAAATGGGTGCATATTCCCATCAGCTTTTAAATCAGCATACGAAGATGGAAGCACTTTTATTTTAACCTCAAATTCTGTTACCGCATCTGCAGACATTTTATCTTTTGCTGTGTTTGCAATTTGCGTTACAACACCTTTAAACTTTTTGCCAAAATGTGTATAAGCATCCACATCAATAATAGAGGTGTCCCCAATGCTAATTCTGATAATATCATTTTCGTTAACATCTACCCGAACTTCCATATTATTTAAATCTGCAATACGAAGCATTTCTGTTCCTGCAAATTGAGAAGTTCCTACTACTCGCTCTCCTTTTTTAACATCAAGCTTGGAAACTGTACCACTAATTGGTGATAGAACAGACGTTTTACGTAAATTTTCTTGGGCATCTTCTAATGCTGCTCTGCTACTTTTAACAACATATTTAGAAGCCTCTACAGATGCTTTTGCTGATGCCAAATCATTTTCAGCAATTATAAAATTTTGCTTCGAAAGCTCCCAATCAGAGGTGGAAATCACATTTTGATCGTACAATTTTTTGTTTCTGTCAAAATCAAGCCTAGCTCGTTCAAAGGTAGCTTCTGTTCGTGCCAAGCTAGCTCTAGTTGAAAGCAAATTAGCTTTTTGTTGATTTAAGCTAGCTTCAAATCGTTGAACTGCAGATATGTAATTATCGGGTCTAATCTTAACAATTAATTGCCCTATAGTTACAGAGTCGCTCTCTTGAACATATAGCTCAATAATTTCGCCCGCAACATCAGGGCTAAGTTTTACTTCATTTACAGGTTGCATCATTCCTGAAGCACTTATTTTTTCAACAATAGTAAGAGTTTGAGGTGCACTTATAATTACCTCAATTTCTTTTTTGCTCGAGCCTTTGAGCACCATAACGAGTACAACTAATAGCACTAATACACCTAGTAGTATATAAATTATTTTATTAGATCGTTTTTTTTTCTTGGCCATAATATAAGGTTGTAAGTTTTTTTTGGTTAAAGTTCAATAGGTTTTCCTTGGTAAAAATCAAGGATTTTTAATCTAAATATAAAGCTATACTTTGCTCTAAGTAGATCTGATTTAGACTGAAAAAGGTTGTTTTCAGCTATTTGGTATTCGGTGTAGTTAGCAGCTCCATTTTGAAACCGCTGCTCTGTAGCTCTAAAAGATTCTTCTTGTGCTTCTACTCTTTTAAAAGAGCTTACATAAGATTTAGCCGCACTTAACGCATCGTTACTTGCAGTTTCTATCGTTTGCCTAAGTACTTGCCTTGCTTGCTGAGCTTGAACTATAGCTCGTTCTCTCGTGATTTTTGCACGCTGCACTCCTGCATTTGCTTGGTAATTATTAAATATCGGAATACTTAAATTCAAACTTACAAACTGTCCAAAGTTATCATTTAGTTGCTGACCCGTAGGATAGTCTAATGAACTTCTGTTTTCAACAGGTGTTACCACAACTGGCCCACCAGAAGCACCAACAAACCCAATGGGCACATCGGTAAAAGTTCCGGTGCCTTCAAAACGACCACGATCGGCAATAATAGAAGAGTAATTGGTATTCACCCCTGCATTTAATCTTAGGCTTGGCAAATAATTTCCTTTTGCTAAATCTACTCCAAGTTCAGCCGAAGCAATTTGGCCATCTGCACTTTTTATTTCTGGCATTGTTTGCTCTGCCTGTTTAAATATTTGGTGCGCATTTATATCAGCAAGCATGCTGCTATCTAATTCTATTTCCGGAATAATTACTCCAAGCTCATACCCTCCATCTAAAAGCATAGATTGCTTTAATTGCAATAAGGAGATTTGAAGGTTATTATCCGCATTTATCACATTAAGTTCGTTACTAGCCAATTGAGCTACTAAATCTAATTCTGCAGAACGGGGTAAAGACCCTGCTGCCACTTGTTTATGAGTTCGTTCTAATTGAGAATTAGTTGAACTATACTGCGTTTGAGCATTATTCAACAACTCTTTATTAAAAATTACATTGGTATAAAAAGTAATGAGCGAAAGAATTACATCATTCTTAATTTTTTCAAGATCATTTTCACCATTTACTAAGAGTGATTTATTCTGGCGGATGGTTTTTAGCGTTCGTCCACCACTAAAGATCAACCAACTTGCACTTAAGCCAGCATTGCCATTTGATTGCTGTTTTTGCTGCGCAATATTGGTAACTGGGTTAATAGAAAGTCCCCAATTTAGACCATAGCCAGCGTTAGCATTAAACGATGGGGCTAAATTAAACTTTGATTGCTGTAAGTTAATTTCATTTAAACTAACATTAAGCTGCTGATTTTGTACAGATAGATTATGCTCTAAGGCATAATTTATACATCGTTGGAGTGTCCAAAGTGAGTCGGTTTGGGCACTAGCGGTAAAGTTTCCAACCCATAAAAGAGTAAGAAAGGCGAGTGTTGTTTTGAGTTTTGACATAGTTTTTATTTATTCTATTACTGGTAAGTAAACGGTTTCAATAACCCAATCGAGGCTATTGATGTAATCTATTGTTGTTGATTTTAATGCTGAATCTATTTCAAATACTTGGCAAGCCAAATCGTGTTTACCCTTGCGCGAAACCGACATGGTAGCAATGTTGCAGCCATCTTGCGATATAACATTAGAGATAAACGAAATGCTACCTTTAATATCGTGTGCTTTTATAAGTAGAGTAACTAAAGAAGTAGAAAACCCAGCCTTAAACTCATCTACTTCTGCAATATTTATTACGCCTCCACCCTTGCTTTCTCCAATGATCTTGCAATCTCTATCCTTACCAAACACTTTAATACTTACCGTATTGGGATGAAAGGTACTTGCATTGCCCACTGAACGAAACGTATAAACTAGCCCATTTGTTTTGGCAACATCAAAAGATGTTTTAATTCGCTCATCATCCGTATTAAAATTAAGTAAGCCTGCAATAATTGCACGATCACTGCCATGCCCCTCGTAGGTTCTTGCAAAAGAGTTATAAAAGGTAATTTCGGCCTTTTCAGGAATACAGCCTAATAAACCAACGGCTGCTCGGCCAATTTTTACAACTCCTGCAGTATGCGAACTACTTGGCCCAATCATAATTGGCCCGATCATATCAAACACACTACTTTTATCCCCCATAAGTTGGTATAATTATTAAAGCTCAATATTAAGCTAAACGCACATTATCTATGAAAAGATTTATATAAAAGGGAAATAGCTTACACCGCCACTTTTCCTTTGATGTGAGGATCTGGGTCGTACCCAACTAATTCGAAATCTTCGTAGGTGAAATCAAAGAGGTTTTTTACCTCCGGATTAATTTTCATAACTGGCAACTTTTTAGGGCTACGAGTAATCTGTAACTCAGTCTGTTCTAGATGATTGCTATACAAGTGTGCATCACCTAATGTGTGAACAAAATCGCCAGGTTGTAAGCCACAAACTTGGGCCATCATCATGGTAAGCAATGCATAAGAGGCTATATTAAATGGCACTCCTAAAAATACATCTGCCGAGCGTTGGTATAACTGGCACGACAGTTTGCCATCCGCCACATAAAATTGAAAAAAAGCATGGCAAGGAGGTAAAGCCATATTCTCAATTTCTCCTACATTCCAAGCACTTACAATAATTCGTCTCGAATTAGGATTATTTTTAAGCTGATCTATTACTTGGCTAATTTGATCGATATGTTTACCATTAGGTGCAGGCCAACTACGCCATTGATAGCCATAAATTGGCCCGAGATTTCCTTTGTCATCGGCCCACTCATCCCAAATTTTTACACCATTTTCTTTGAGGTAGTTAATGTTTGTATCTCCTTTTAAAAACCATAATAATTCATAAATGATAGATCTTAAATGAAGCTTTTTAGTAGTTATTACAGGAAACCCTTCTTGCAGATTATACCTACTCTGATGCCCAAATACACTTATTGTTCCGGTGCCAGTTCTATCTCCTTTTTGCACTCCTTCGTGGAGTATGCGCTTCATTAGATCGTGGTATTGTTTCATGTTCAATGGGTTTTTACAAATTTAAGAACACCCGGCTAATTAAAATAGATTTGATTAAATAAAAAAAGCCCCACTCTCTGGGGCTCTTTACTCAACAACCTGACGGCACGTTTGCCAATCAAGAAACTCTTAACCTCTATCGGATAAATCAACCTCTTTAGTTTCATCTCCCACAGTAATTATTACAATGCTATCGCACTCACCATCACCAAAATCTATGGTAGTTATTATGTCTCCAACAACCACCTCTTTAATTCCTTCAACAGGAACACGAGCTTTATTAGATGCTCTGCAAGTTCTTTTAAAGATTAAGTCGACCAATACTGTAGTGGTATATCGTACTCCTTCTTTATTTAATCCAACCAGAATCTCAAGCTTAGCTTTCATTACCGCTTTCAACGAGCCAAGAAATTCAATATGCCCCCTGCCGACCGACGTAATTACCGCCACATCCGGCAATGCAATATTTGAAAGGGTTTTTATTT
>CAZDQR010000143.1:247-8000 GCA_964507315.1 uncultured Roseivirgaceae bacterium | reverse complement strand
GTGATTTAAGTATGAATGCAACTGAAATAAGAGCTAAATTTTTAGAATATTTTGAACAGAAAGGCCATAAAATAGTGCCTTCTGCACCCTTAGTTGTTAAGGATGACCCAACCTTAATGTTTACGAATGCTGGAATGAACCAGTTTAAAGATTATTTTTTAGGCAATAAAAAAGCTGAAAACAAACGAGTTGCTGATACGCAAAAGTGTTTACGCGTTTCTGGTAAGCATAATGATTTAGAAGAAGTTGGCATTGATACCTATCATCATACCATGTTCGAAATGCTGGGAAACTGGTCGTTTGGAGATTATTTTAAAGAGGATGCGATTGAGTTTGCTTGGGAGCTTTTAACTAAAGTATTTGGCTTGCCCGAAGAACGTTTATATGCATCTTATTTTGGCGGAGATGCCAAAGAAAAAATGGCAGCCGATGGAGAAGCAAAGCAATTATGGGGCAAATTATTGCCCGATGAAAGAATACTAAGCGGCTCTAAAAGCGATAATTTTTGGGAAATGGGCGATACAGGTCCTTGTGGTCCTTGCTCGGAATTGCATATTGATATGCGCCCACAAAGTGAAGTTGATAAAGTGCCAGGCAAGGAGTTGGTGAATCAAGATCATCCACAAGTAATTGAAGTTTGGAATTTAGTGTTTATCCAATTTAATAGATTGGCAAATGGCACGTTAGAAAACTTGCCAGATAAACATGTAGATACAGGCATGGGCTTCGAGCGCTTGGTTAGGGCAATTCAAGGTAAAACATCCAATTATGATACAGATGTTTTTCAGCCTATGATTCAGCACTTAGCAAAAAAAGCCAATGTGAGTTATGGGGAAAATGAACAAACAGATATAGCACTAAGAGTAATTGTAGATCATATTAGAGCTATATCTTTTGCTATTTCTGATGGGCAGTTGCCCTCTAATAATGGTGCTGGTTATGTTATCCGCAGAATTTTAAGAAGGGCTGTGCGTTATGGATTTCAGTTTTTAGATTTTAAAGAGCCATTTTTAGCAGAATTACTGCCTTTATTAGAAAACCAATTTGGAACAGTATTTCCAGAGCTCGTTTCGCAAGCTGATTTTATTAAGAATGTAATAACCGAAGAGGAATCAAGTTTTTTAAGAACGTTAGAGCTAGGATTAAAAAAACTTACGTCTATAAAAACTGAAATGGCCAAGGCCAATGCCACTATTGTAGATGGGAAAGTTGCCTTTGAGTTATACGATACTTTTGGTTTTCCTTTAGATCTAACATCGCTAATAGCACGTGAAAATGGGCTAAGTGTAGATGAAAAAGGCTTTGCACTTGCCATGCAAGAGCAAAAAAACAGGTCTAAAGCAGATGCTGTAAAAGAAATGGGTGATTGGATGATTGTAAAAGAATCGGATGAGCCCATTGAGTTTCTTGGTTATGATCAATTAGAAGCTAAAGCCTCCATTTTGCGCTATAGAGTTATAAAGCAAAAGGGAAAGGATAAAACACAAATTGTGTTAGATAAAACCCCTTTTTATGCAGAAAGTGGCGGCCAGATTGGAGATAGCGGAATGCTTATTTCTGCTAACGAAAAGATACGTGTGCTTGATACACAAAAAGAGAATGACCTTATTGTGCATTTTATAGATAAGCTACCAGAAAATCTTAACACTGAGTTTGAAGCTAAAGTAGATGCTCATAAAAGATTAATGACTGTAAATAATCATTCAGCCACGCACTTAATGCATGCGGCTTTACGCCAAGTGTTGGGTAAACATGTGGAGCAAAGAGGTTCTCTAGTAAATGAAAAACAATTGCGTTTCGATTTTTCACATTTTGCCAAGCTAACCGATGACGAAATTAAGCAAATTGAGCAAATTGTAAATGAGCGCATTCGCGAAAATATTGCGTTAGATGCACAAGCAGATGTGCCTATTGCCAAAGCAAAAGAAATGGGTGCAATGGCTTTATTTGGAGAGAAATATGGTGAATTTGTCCGTGTAATTACCTTCAATAAAAACTACTCTGTAGAACTTTGTGGAGGCACACATGTAAAAGCTACAGGGCAAATAGGATTATTTAAAATTGTATCAGAATCATCCGTTGCTGCTGGAATTAGGAGAATAGAGGCAATAACTGCAGAAGCTACTGAGCAGTATGTATATACTCAAGAAGAAGCGATCACTGCTCTGAAAGACGCACTTAAAAATCCGAAAGATATTGTTTCGGCTGTACAATCTGTTTTGGATGAAAAAAGCAAGTTGCTTAAACAAGTAGAGTCCTTTCAGAAAGAACAAGTACAAAACTTAAAGGCTACTCTTAAAACGCAAGCCGTTAGAGCTGATGGAATTACAAAAATAATTGCTAAAGTTTCGTTGGCCGATGCAAATAGCCTAAAACTGCTTACGCACGATCTTAAAAGGGAAGAAAAAAGCTGCTTTATTGTTTTAGCTGCCGATATTGATGGCAAGCCTCAGATTGCTGTTGCAATTGATGAAGACCTTGTAAAAAGTAAGAACTTAAATGCAGGACAGATTGTTCGAGATTTAGCTAAAAACATAAATGGTGGAGGTGGAGGGCAACCTTTCTTTGCCACTGCAGGTGGTAGTAAGTTAGAAGGACTTGAAGATGTGGTAACTCAAGCGAAAAAACTACTTTAAGCCATTGTGCTGCAAATCACAATACAGGCAAGCTAACAAACTATATTTGCTCAATTATTAAAAAATAAAAAAAGAATGAAATACTCAATAATCTTTGCACTCGTACTATTAACTGTATTTGGATGTGCAAATTCGAATAGTGAAGATGTGCCTGAAAATGGCATAAAAATATTTGGAACAGTAGATAACCCTAAAGAAGGTCTTATTCTCTTAAAAGTTATTACAAATACTTCGTACGAAACCATTGATACCGTAGAGTTAAAGGATGATAAGTCGTTCGAATTTATGTTTTCGGGTACTCCAGGTTTTTATAGATTAGATTTTTTTGGTGCACAAGCAGTTACGTTAATTTTGGATAAGTCGGATATAGAACTTAATGTAGATGGAACAGACCCAAGAGGCAAATTTGAAGTTAAAGGATCTGTAGAGTATGACCAAATAATTAATTTTAATAAGCAGCAACAGCAAGTATTTGGAGATCGAGAGCAAGCTATAAATCAGCAATATAGTACTGCAAAACAGGGAGGGGATGAAGCTGCAGCTTCTAAAGCACAAGCCGAATATATGGAGTTGCTTAAGGAGAAAGAGGAGCTAGCCATAGAAACTATTAGAGTAATAGGGCCCAATTTGGCTACTTTTCAGTTAATAGGAAGTATAGATAAAGACCGAAATTTTAAGTTTGTAGATAGTATGGCGGTTGAATTGAGTAAAAAATATCCTAAGATGGTTTTTATTCAAGACTTGGTTGCTCAAATGGAAAAAGCACGGGCAACGGCTGTTGGTGTTGTGGCTCCAGAAATATCATTGCCAACTCCAGAGGGTAACATTTTAAAACTTTCAGAACTAAGAGGCCAAGTAGTTTTGGTTGATTTTTGGGCTCAATGGTGTAAACCTTGCCGTATGGAAAACCCTAATGTGGTAGCTGCTTATAAAAAATACCACGATAAGGGGTTTACAGTATATGGAGTTTCACTAGACAGGACTAAAGATAAATGGATGCAAGCCATAGAAGAAGATGGTCTTACTTGGAACCACGTTTCGGATTTAAAATACTTTAATTCCGTAGCAGCTCAAGAGTATGGAATTACTGGTATTCCATTTTCTATATTATTAGATAGAAATGGTGTAATTGTTGCTAAAAATTTGAGAGGCGCTGCACTTGAGAAAGAGTTGGAAAAAGTATTTGCTGCTGAATAAAGAAAAGCGAAAGAGCATAAAAAAAGCGATCATTAATGGTCGCTTTTTTTATGTTTGAGTGTTAGCCTAATTTTTTCAATACCTTCTTTATTTACCCATTGGGTCTCTTCTTTAAATCCTATTTTTTTGTAAAGAGCAATTGCTGGATGATTTTTAACTCCAGTTTCTGCCACTGCTGTTTCCCACACTAGTTGTTCTAATAAATTAGAAAGTAACTTATTTATGTACTCTGATGTATAAAAAAACTAGACAGTAGTTTAAGCATGAAATTAACGCTTAAATTACTGATATGAAATGAAGATAGTTTACATCAAAATTCAAAACTAAGGTGGCACTAGAAGCGATAAAGAGCGAGAGTGCTTATCTGCATTGGCTCAAAAGCATGAGTTTCTGCCACAACAGATTACGAACTGGAAACGAGAGTCACAAAATGGGGAAGGTTCAGTTTTTGAAGGGAAGACAAAAAGTAAAAAGACAGAAGCTCAAGAAAACGAAGATGATCTGCTAAAAATAATAGGTACACAAAAAGTTGGAATAGATTTTTTAAGAAAATTATTTTAGTAAAACTATTATAGACTGTGGCACATCAAATTAGTGCGACTTCTCTTTTTGTTTTATCAACATATCTATCACATCAGCAATATCCAACGCATCTATTTTTTTAAGGATAATTTTCTTGTCTTTATCTAAAATATATACGGTAGGAGTGGAGCGAATATCATAATAATATTTTACGTAGGTTTTGCTTTCAAGATCTGCTAGGTTAATCCATCCTAGGTCGTCTTTAATAATAAAATCTTTCCATTTTTTCTCATCGGTTTCGGTGCAAATAGCTAGTATTTCTACTCCTTTGGCTACTAAATCCGGGTATTTTTCATAGAGCACAGGTGTTTTTTTTATGCAGTGCCCGCAATCAGGACTATAGAAGTATAAAACGGTATATTCGGCTTCTATATCTCTAAGATTAATCTCATTACCTAACGTGTCCCATAAAATAAGCTGAGGTGCATCGTTGCCAATAAAATTTGGCTTTATCATGGCCACCCTATTTCTAAGTTTATCCAATGTTTCCTTATCCGTCCACTCATTGGCTTTGCCAGTTAAATAATAAGACTCAATAATGTGCACAAATACTTTATCAAAATCAATCACTTTAGAGGATTCGTATTTGTTTACAAGCGTGATGAGTAAGTATCGGAATGCCTCTTTATTGGTAGTAGTCTTGGCTATTAATAAATCCACTTCTTTAATTACAGAATCGCTTTGCTGAATTACAACGTCATCTAAGTATTCTTTAATTTTAGCATCTAAGAGTGGAGTTCTAAGCAACCCCGGATCAGCTATGTTTATATCGTTCCAAAAATTGCTTTTATAATACTCGTATCTGAACAACGCTTTGTTTTCGACACTATCTGGTATTATTGGTACCGAGGGCGATTGCATTAGTGTTATTATTTTTGCCAAAAAGGTGCCTGCATATTCTTTCTTAAGTTGAGTTTGAAATGTTTTAACTTCGGTATTCAGATCTTTTAATTTTGCTTTGGCGTCATCTTTTTGAGCATCGGTAGCAGTGCTGTCAAGGGCTTGAGTTATTAGTTTACTCTTCTCTTTCATTGCTTTTGTAAACCGCTGTAGTTTGTAAAACCCTTCATTGGTTTTACTGTTTTGTAGTTTCATCGTAGTAACAAAATCGGGAGAAGTAGCTTCTATTGAAAAGTTTTGCTCACCAATTAAGAACTCAAAATAAGTAGCAGGGGTATAATAGAAGTATATTCCATTTGGTAAAGTTTTATTTCCCTGAAAGGTGGCTTTCCCATTCACAATTTTGGCGGTATCATCTAAATATCGCTGTGTGGCAAAATGGTGTCCTAAATAAGCAATAGTATCTGCGGTATTATGAATGGTTGTTTCAATTTTATAGCCTTGAGCAAACAGAAAGGAAGGAGCAGAGAGAAAAATTAATAAAAGAACTAACGTTGGGCTAGACATAATCTGTTTATCAGAGTTGCGTCTTAACTTAGTAAGTTTAATTAATATGTTGTGTAGATTATCCATTTGTAATTCGTTAAAAAAATCCTTTGCTCTTCTGAGCTGCCTCTTCACTTAAGTTATGGGCAACTTCTTTGCCAAGGTAATTATCAATTATGTTGTGAACTAAATAGAGTACTGGTGTTAATATTATAGCAACTGTAAATTTATAGATATAGTTAATAATACCCACGGCTATTACTAATTGTAAACTCCAAGAGGGCTTGCCTAACACATAAAAAGCGATGTAAAGCACTACGAAGCTATCTACTAGTTGAGATACTAATGTGGAGCCTGTAGCCCTTAACCAAATCTTTTTTTCGCCTGTTATTTTTCTAAGTTTTTGAAAAATATATACATCCAGCAGTTGCCCAATTAAGAATGCCACTAAAGAGCCAATAATAATGCCAAGGCCTTGTCTGAAAATTTTAGTATAGGCAAAATCGATATTAAATGGGTTGCCTGCACTATCTGTGCTATTAATAGTAACCCAAAAATCGGCTGAGGGCAAAGATGTAACTGCCCAAATTATCAAAAAGACATAAATTATTAAAATTACAGTTAAATAGGTGATTTTCTTTACACCTTCTTTTCCAAAATACTCATTAATAATATCGGTTGTAATAAACACAACTGGCCAAATTATGGCACCTGCAGTTAAGTTAAAATCAAGAACAAAATCTTTAAAAAGAGGAATTTGAGCTGGGTTTAAACCAAGAGTTGCTTCACCAGAAAAAATTTTAACGCCAATTAATTCAGCAACAATGGCATTTGTAATAAAAATGCCTGCAAGAACTAAAAATAGGGTGGTTTTCTTTTTACTCTGTTCTTCCATCGTAATTAGGGCTTAATTACTACCCACGTTAAAAGTGGTTCCTTCTAGTGCAAGATAACTTTCTTTAAATACTTTTTGAGCCTCAGCTTCAAATGGTTTTAGATCTTTGTATCGAGCCGAGAAATGACCTAATAATAGCTTTTTTACATTCGAATCTTTAGCTAGTTGTGCTGCCTGTGCAGCTGTTGAATGAAACGTTTTACTAGCACGCAATTCATTCTCATTTAAAAATGTTGCTTCATGATAAAGCAAATCAACATGTTGTAATTGTTTACTTAAGGCAGGAATGTACTTTGTATCGGAACAATAGGCATAGGATTTCTGAGGCTTAGGCGGTAAGGTAAGATCGCTGTTTTTGTACAATAATTTTCCTGACTCATCTAACACATCCTCTCCTTTTTTAAGCATTGCAATATGCTGCAAAGGCATATTGGGTGGCAGTGCCTCTTTCTTAAATCTAATGGGGTGAGGTTTCTCTTTAAAGAGAAACCCGTTGCAAGCTATTCTATGTGAAAGTGGAATAGTACTGACTTCAATATGTTTATCTTCATAAATTAGCTCAGTAGCTTCTGCCTTAGTTGGTTTAAAAACAAGCTCGTATTTAAGTACTGTGTCAGAATATTTAAAATGCGTAGTTATAATATCTCTCAGTCCACGAGGGCCAAACAAATACAGCGTTTTAGTCCGGCCTTGTAATTGCATAGATGATAATAAACCAACTAAACCTAAATAATGATCGCCATGCAAATGGCTTATAAAAATGGCGTTAAGCTTTAGCGAACTTAGTTTAAAGTTGTGCAACTGGTTTTGTGTAGCTTCGCCACAATCAACTAAATATTTTTGATTTTTGAGTTGAACGTACTGAGCCGTGTGATGCCTACCGTAGGTAGGAATTGCAGAATTGGAACCTAAAATAGTAACCTGAAAGGTCACTATTTGTCGTTTCCAGCATCTTTAATGCCGCTTTCTATTTGATGCATAAACACAGCATCAATGGCTTCTTGAATGGTAGGTAAGATGTTTAGAACACCATCTAATTGTGAAATCTTAATGAGCT
>CAZDQR010000143.1:0-237 GCA_964507315.1 uncultured Roseivirgaceae bacterium | reverse complement strand
TCCGAAAGACAAGCTAATACAAAAATTCCTCCATCTTGCTGTATAGTTCTGTTGCCAACAAGTAAAGAACTTAAGCCAGAAGAATCAGTATAATTTACATCAGATAAATCTAAAATAATATTTTTAACTCCTTCTGCATTTAAGGTTATCAGTTCTGTTTTTAAGGCAGGTGCCAAAAGTGAATCTAACTTAGGCTCGTTTAATTTAAAGATGCAATATTCTTCTTGTTTATCTATG
>CAZDQR010000142.1:0-8017 GCA_964507315.1 uncultured Roseivirgaceae bacterium | reverse complement strand
CACCAGAATCCATTAAGTCTTTCAATGAAATATTAACCACAAGAATTCCATTTGAAGTAGTATCTAGCTATGAGAAGGAAGCAGGGGAATCAACTAGTTTTGGATCTATTATTAAATATAATAATGGTTCTTTAATTCCATTTTTAGGTGAAAAAAATAAAGAAGCAGGGTCTTTGAATTCTTTTGTACAAGAAATGGCCCCTTGCAATCGACTTCTCATTATTGGAGCTGAACATGATGCTGTAGCATTATGCAAACAAGCTTGTTTCTCTGGTTGGGAAGTATCTATTATTTGTTCTATTTCTAACCCAAAAACCACTAACGATTTTCCAGGAGCAAAAGAGGTGCTTGCCCTACAAGCAGAGTCATTAGCTAATTTAGAAATGGATAACCAAACAGCCGTGGTGTTGATGTCGCATAATTATGCGACTGACTTAAAAAACTTACTAGCAATAAAGGAAAAACAACCCATTTATATTGGTATTCTGGGAGCCAGAAAACGAAAAGAAAAACTGTTAGATGAGTTTTTAATATTTTATCCAGAAGTAGAAGAAGCTTTTCTAGATAAAATTCATGGGCCTGCTGGCTTAGATGTTGGTGCAATTACTCCTCAAGAAATTGCTATTTCAATTATAGCTGAAATTATGGCTGTTATTAGGAAGAAAGAGGACGCACTTTCCTCCAAAACAACTCATCCCGTTTTGCTTAGCTAATGGGAAAAATGGCCAATGTCGCTATCATTATTCTAGCCGCAGGAAGTTCCTCCAGAATGGGACATTCTAAGCAGTTATTAAAATGGGGCAATACTACCTTATTGAACCACTCTATTTTACAAGCGAGTAACTCCGAAGCGGAAAATGTTTATGTGGTGCTAGGAGCCAATTATAAAGAAATTAAAGCTTCAATAAAAAATAAAGCTGTCTTTGTATTACATAATCCAACTTGGGAAGAAGGAATGGGAAATTCCATTGCGTTTGGTATAAAGGAAGTAGCTTCCAATACGTATGACGGTGTGCTTATTATGCTTGCAGATCAGCCTCAAGTTGATGCTGTATTTCTCAATAGCCTAATCCGTGCATTTCAAAAAAGAGAAAAGCATATAATCGCCACTAGCTATAAAAATGGTGCAGGTGTCCCTGCTCTATTTGATAAAACCTGTTTTGGTGAGCTTACTTCTATTACAGGTAAAATGGGTGCAAAGAGCTTGATAAAGAGGAGCATGGAAACCACTAAATTAATTGTGCCAAAAAATAAAATCTTAGATATTGATACCAAGGAGATGTATGAGAAAGCAAAATCGATCTTTTTAAATCAGCAAATTTAACTATGACAACTGTTGACCAATACATACTAAAACACGCCAATTGGCAAGAAGAGCTAAAGTTTTTAAGAACAGTAGTGCAAGAAGGAAAAACTCAAGCACTCCAACAATGGCGGTTTAACTCCATTGAAAAAATGGATACCAAAAAGTTTAAACTACTTGCTTGAAGCAAGGCTCTTAATTTAACCAACAAACGAGACTTTACTGACTATATTTCTGATGCTAAACGAGCAGAAACCAAACAGAAAAGGTTGAAAAAAATCCTTTATATGATTGCACAAGGAATTGGATTAAATGATACCTATAAAAAGTAAATGCATCCCATAATTAGAGTTCAGTTGTTTAGTTTTGAAGCTGAAATATCTACGTCAGATTGAAGAAAAAGTTTTTACCAGCCTATTTACTCACTTTTGTTAATACATTAGGATTTAGCATACTAATACCCGTATTGCCATTTATTGTTGTGCAATATGGTGCACCAAAATACGTATATGGCTTATTACTTTCTCTCTATTCAGCTTTTCAATTTATTGGATCACCTTATTTAGGCAAACTATCTGATAGAAAAGGCAGAAAACCCATTCTGCTAATTTCGCAGTTAGGCACTTTGTTTAGTTGGGTTGTTTTCGGTGTTGCCTATTTTCTTCCAGCCGATTACATCTTTATATATGCCCTTCCTCTTTGGATAATTGCCCTTTCTAGAATATTAGATGGTATTACCGGGGGTAATGTATCGGTAACAAATGCCTATATCTCTGACATTACAACCACTGATGAAAAACGAACCATTTTTGGCTTACTGGGAGGTATTGCTGGTATTGGTATTATTGTGGGCCCAGGTATTGGAGGGTTTGCTTCTTCTGGCCCATTAGGTTATTTAGGTACTGTGCTAATTGCCTTAGTCGTATCTACTATTACCGTGCTAGCTATTGTGTTTTTCTTAAAAGAATCTTTGGCTAAATCCACTATAAAAGAAGAGCCCAAAGCCAAAAAATCTTTTTTAGATACCCTCTTAGTATCGAGGAGGATAAAGAGCTTAAACCCAAAAAGTATTGTCAAAAAAATATTTATGCTCCGGCTAATTATGGGTATTAGTTTGGCCAGTTATATAAGTACCGTTGCCCTTTTTGTCATAGATGTATTTGACTGGAATGGGAAAGAGGTAGGCATTTTTATGCTTTTTGTAGGTATGTTCTTGTCTTTTAATCAAGCATTTGTTTACCCTAGGGTTGTAAAGAAGTTGGGCGAAATTAAAACACTTGCTTTAGGGTTTTTGCTAATGGCTATTGGGTTTATCGCTATAACACTCACAAGCAATGTAGTACTTTTTGTGCTCTTATATTTTACCTTAAACCTAGGTATTTCGATTAGCATGCCTGTATTTAATACGGTAATATCTCAGAAGGCGAATAAAGATAAAATAGGGGAGGCGATGGGAATAAGTGAATCAATTGGAGCTTTAAGTAACGCCATATTCCCAGTGCTAGCTGCCCTAACTTACTCCATAATATTTCATCAATTTTATTATATCCTTTCCTCTGTTTCGCTTGTAGGATTCTATTTTACGTTTAAACTGGCGAAAAACAGTTAAGCAGGAAAGGCCAATTTAATTCCTGTAATGATCATATCAGCTCCCATAATAGCGAGTAATAAGCCCATTATTTTACCAAAAACCGTTATAATATTCGAACCTAGTTTTTTTACGATCATATCGCTTAAAGAGAAAGCTAAGTAGGTTGCATAACACATAATTGCAAAGACCAAAATAATTATTGCAATGTGCAAATAATCAACCCCAGTAACATAGTTCATTGCAGTAACAATGGTTCCTGGCCCAGCAAGTATTGGAATGGCCAACGGAGATATTGCTACAGAATCATCTTTCTCCGGTTCTTGGTTTGTGGCATGTACTTTTGCTTTTTTCGATTGTAACATACCAAACCCTACCACAAATAACAGGATACCTCCCGTGATTTTAAAAGCTGGAATTGTAATTTCAAATAATTCAAAAATATACTTCCCAAGTACTACCGAAGTTGCCACAATTATAAATGCAGTAAAGGTTGCTGATTTTGCTATTTTAATTTTTTCTGCTTTAGAATAACCTTCCACTAAACCAAGAAAAACTGGTGTGTTTGCCAAAGGGTTCATTACTGCGAAAAACCCCATAAAAACTGTAAAAGCAAATGTTAATACTTCAATGTTCATTCAAGCTTATTTTTTACCTAAAATTCAAAAATGCTTAATTATCTAATACCACCACCTGATAAACACCTTCTCCCACATCAGTTAAAGGTTGAAAATAGGTGTTATTAAATACTTTGTATTCTACTCCATCTACTTTTTCGGATTTAGCTCCTTCTGGCAATGATTTAACCACTGCACCATTGGGAGCACCAACTACTTGGTAACCTTCCTCAGATTTGGTATAGAAAACTCCAGTTGAGTAAAAGTAATCATTAGACCCAACTGAAATAGTTTGAGCCCCTTTAGGTAATTCTTGTACTAATTCTGGCTGAACTTCTTCCATTACTACCACTTGGTATAAATCCTTTCCGTCTTGAGAAAAGGGTTGAAAGTACGTGTTATTATACACCACGTATTTATTTCCTTCAATCTCTGCTTCTTCACCACCCTCAGGAATATTGGTAATAACAGCTCCATCGGGTGCAGGTATAACTTTATAGCTATCTTTTGTTTTTATAT
The DNA here is from genome assembly GCA_964507315.1 of uncultured Roseivirgaceae bacterium. GTDB lineage: Bacteria > Bacteroidota > Bacteroidia > Cytophagales > Cyclobacteriaceae > JAKISE01. Next base: position 3,990 of record CAZDQR010000142.1, on the reverse strand, counting down.
AAAAAGCACCTCCAAAATAATAATAGGTTTCCTCATTTAATTGAACAGTTTCTACGCCTTCTGGCAATGTATTAACCACAATATTGGTAGGCGGATTCACTACCGTATAACCACCTGATGATTGCATATAATACACTCCATTATCGTAATAATAAGGTTGATTATTTATAGAAATGATTACGGCCGTTGTTACCATTGTGGCCATAAAAAAGCCATAAGGGTGCCAATATGGCCCATAATGATGCCCGTGGTAGCCATGATAATGGTATGGATGATACCCTCTGTGCCCATTATAATAGTGATTATGATGACTATTATTTACGCGTACATTTACGGTAGTGTGTCGAGAAGAAACGTTTCTATTGGTGGTAGATCGTGAACCTCCTCCTCGGTTATCAACTGTTTTGCCACTTTTATTTTTAGGCCTTGTTTGAGCAGACCTGTTAGAAGTATTAGGTTTCTGTTTTGTGCTGCCTCCTTTATTATTATTATATGATGGCCTTGTTTCTTTTGAACTTGGCTTTGTATGCTTTTGTGTTTGCGGCCTTGTAGTAGATCGGTTTGCCCCTCCATTAATAGATCTACTCCCACCTCCTCCTCTGTTTCCTCCAGCACTTCTGCCAGCAGGCGCATGTCTCATTCTTTGGGCCTGTAAATCGGTTGCCATTAACCCAAACACAACCATTAATATATAAACTAAATTTTTCATGTCTATTATTTTTTTCTAGGTTGTAAATCTATTTTCTTGGCATCACTTGTTGGCGTATACTCAAACATAATATCAGGTAACTGGGGGTTAAGTTTCCAATTTGAAAAAGTAGCTTCATACCTATCTCCTTTTGATTCTCCCTCTCCAAATAGCACAAATTTTATAGGCAGTTTACTGCTACTATCTACCCACAGTTGAATAGTCCTCTTTTTATTGTAAGCCGAAATCACATCTAGTTTTTTGTCCCCAATTGTATTTGTACCCCAATATAAAAGCTTATCAAAGTTTTCAAGCACATCATCGGTTAGGGTAGCATAAAAGAAATCTGCTGCAGGAAAATCGATATTATATTTTTTGTGTAATAAATCGATGGTCTTTAATATGGTGGCAGGTGCTGCCATTGTATCGTATTCATTAGTTGAATATGAAAAATAGGCAAAAGAACTCCCATTATACCAGTAATTTTTCTCGCCTCGTGTACCAATACTGTGCACCACCATTTTGTTTGGCCCGCGCATGTACACATCGTGTTCATTAATAATCTCCACAATTTCACCATCAGAATTTTTCTGTTTAACAATGGTATTTAATGTATAGCTTACCGAAGTTAGCTCTCCAATAGAATTACTTAAACTATCCAGTACCTCAACAGCACGTTCATCATAAACGCCCGTTTTTTCAATTGCAAGGTTAGAACACGACCACCCAATTAATAATATTGGAGCCAAATAAATGAGTTTTTTCATACAGATGATTTTAGGTGCTTTTTTAACTTATCAATAGACAAAAGAACATCAAAATTAGTTAATTGGAAACAAAACTAAATTATCAAATGTTAATTTAGTTTTTCGGCCTTTTTAGCCTTCCTGAAAGGGGATTTTCCATTATATAAAATCTCTTCTCTTATGCAAGAAGTTTAGGCAGCTATTAAATTCTGATTTAACCTTTATTAATAATTCTCCCACCACCTTGCGGTTGGGTAATCAATAGCCCCAATAATAACTGGCTCACCAATCTTGGGAGTAGTAATTGGCTGATTTAACTCTTTTGCAGCTTTGGTTACTCGCTCGGCAGGGTCTGTCCAATTGTGGAAGGCAAGCGTAAACGCACCCCAATGGATGGGCATAAATAGTTTGCTCTTTAAATCTACGGCTGCTTGCGCTGTTTCTTCAGGCATCATATGGATGGCATGCCAATCTTGATTGTACTGCCCACATTCCATCATCGAAATATCGAATGGTCCATACTTTTTACCTATTTCTTTAAAATGCTGTCCATAGCCTCCATCTCCACTAAAGTAGATGTTTTCATTCGTTCCTTTTATAACCCAAGAGGCCCAAAGTGTTGTATTTCTATCTGTAAGTCCCCTGCCCGAAAAATGCCTAGCAGGTGTACAAACCAATTCAATTTGATCAATCTTGATATCATCCCACCAATTAAGTTGGTGTACGTTTTGCTCTGGAACACCCCATTCTATTAAATGGTTGCCAACTCCTAATGGGGTAAACCATTGCCCTACTTTGTCTTTCAGTTTTTGAATAGATTCATAATCTAAATGGTCGTAATGGTCGTGCGAAAATATTACAGCATCTATAAATGGAAGCTTTTCAACAGCAATAGGCAACTCCTTGGAGTAGCGCTTGCCTGCCAACATAGGTACAGGAGATGGACTTTCACCAAACATTGGATCGAGCAATAATTTTTTACCATCAAGCTCCAATAAAAAGGCCGAGTGGCCGAACCAAGTTAGTTGTGTAATATTAGCTTGATGATTCACAATTTCTAAGGAATCAATTTTATCAACGGGAATATTTATTTTAGGGCTTCTCTTAGCTTGTGGATTAAGCATTTTTTTTAGCGTAGTCCAAAAGTGAATATCCATTTCGGTACGGGTATCGTTTACAAATTTCCCCTCTTTATAATGACCTGTTTTTGCATATGTGGCCTTCTGTTCTTTAGTTGGGCTTTTACCAAACTGAGGGCTAAGATTTACAAATAGAACAACACCTAGTAGAACTGCTATTATTAATCCTACCAATGAAAGTCCTATCACTTTGAGTGTGGTTTTGAGTTTTTGCACAATGTTATTAACTAACTTCAATTAATAGCACAGTCGATACAAACGTGAATATATTGCTTATTAGCCACGGTTATATAACATTGTTACAAAATGGATACCAATTTTAGCAACTTAACATTGACCAACGCAATGATGTTTGAGTTTAAAAATGTCTTACCCTTTGGCCTCAAACTGTATGCGAAAACATACACTAAAAATTAGTATATTTATCTAATAATCAGTGCACTAAGGCTCTTATTAACAAATTCAACCAATGAATGGATTTCTTCCCCTTATTTTATCTATGACTTCTTTTATAATGCCTATGCAAAAAACAAGTGTTACAATTGGTGGAGTTGCCAAAGTTGAGCTTATACAACTTGATAATACTGGGAAACGGCACGAGTCCTATTTCTTTACATTTAAGGTATTAGAAATTTTAGAAGGCAACACTCCCGATTCAATACTTACAAGCCAAGAGATATTTCATGATTTTGGAGGCAAGCAATTGTTTACTAAAATCTATGGTAATAATGGGCATAAAGGTGAGGGAGTAGGAAAACCCATTATTATAAAATTTGCTCCTCCACAACTAGGAGAAGAGAAATATGCTAATAATTTGAATGTTAAACCCAATTCTCTTTTACTAAAAGAAATAAATGGGTCGCTTTTTTTTGGTGATGGGCAAACCCCCAAAGTGTTGGTAGAGGCAATGTTTGGATCCGGGCGATGGATTATGGCAACGGTTGATCAAGACAATTAAAACTTATGGGTCCAATCTTAACACATTTCAAGTTAAACGCCTCCGCTGTGGTTTTTCTACTAGCAGTCTCTCTCTTTTCTTGTACCTCAAAGCAAAAATATACACAAGAAAAAGAGCCTCGTTATGAAACCCTCGATACTACTTCTTTACAAGCAAACCCTATAGCTGTTTTGGCTCCCGAAGATTCTATTAAAATTAAATCAAATTTCGAGCTAATGCTAGCTAAGGTGGAGGATAGCCTTGTGGTTTGGGGTTATCCTTTTAAAGAAGATGTTTTACTTTCTAGTAAAGAAAGTTACCAACAACATTGGTTACTCAAAAATTACTTTAATAAAAGTTTAATAGCTCGCACAAAACGGATTTATCCAGATGTCTTTATACCAACAGTAGCCGATTGGCAAAAACTCGTATCGATAAAACAAATGATCTACAAAAATGGGAGTGCGTATGTAATTGAAG
>CAZDQR010000141.1:0-8035 GCA_964507315.1 uncultured Roseivirgaceae bacterium | reverse complement strand
GTGGCTATTTTAACTGGGTTGGTGCTAATGCGCGATATCAATTATCCTGTTTGGTATTCGATAGGAGGATATTATAATTCTATAGCAAGTTATTTTGAAGATACAGGCGACCAGAAATTGGCCACTTTGTTCTACGAAAAAGGAGCTGATTTAAGCAAGAGAAATCATAAGAGTAATTACAAATTAGGCACATTTCTCATTGATGATGATAGAGAAAAAGCCATTACCTATTTTGATCTGGCGGCCTCTCGTATGCCCACTGCACAAGCATTTATAAATAAGGCAAACTTAGAATCTAACTTAGGTAATTATTTTGATGCCCTATTTACCTTACAAAAGGGAGCTGTTGAGCTACCAGAATCACCCGAAATACAAAATAATTTAGGCTTATTATTTAGCAAAACTCAATTAGCCGATTCTGCTTGGCATTATTTTTCCTCTTCTAAAAAGTTTAAACAATCTCAGAATAATGCATTGGGCCTTATTCTTAAAAATAGTTTTAAAGTAAGCGATCAAGATTCATCGTTCTTGTTCTCAGATTTAAATGAAGTAGGGCGTGTAAATGCAGCTTCATTGGGCTACTTTACCGCTATTGGCAATGATTTAAACGGAGATAATATGATGGATGGTGCACTTTTAAATAATGCACTCATCAATAATCTAATTCCTTTTAGTTTAGAATCTTACAACACCATAAAGGCGGTTGTGGATAGTACTAAAAATGACATTTCTGCTGAACAGCTAAATTATGCTTTGGCCATTTACGAGTTAAGGAACGAAGAAATCACTAATGCCCTACAACGCTTACAAGCTCTTAGCGCGCTGGGTTCCGAACGACAGACAAGATATTTTGAATTGCAAGGGATAATAAATCTAAAAAATAGCGCTTACACAAAAGCGGAAGAAGCCTTTTTACTTGCTGGTGAATTTAAAAATGTAGGCCAACAGAATACTTATTTAGCGCCTCTAGCACTAGCACAATCTGAAGCGGGCTACTTTACAGATGCACTTTTTACTTGGAACCAAGTAAAAGAAGGAGGCATTGAAGAAGATTCTGTAAAGGCTGTAGTTATGATTAACGTGCTTAATTCTATTTTAAACCAAGTTGACTTGATAGGAGAAAACGACTTAAACTATTACTTAATGGCTCGTTATCAACGACTTTGGGTGGATGAGTTTGCTGTAAAGCAATCATTTAATAGAATAGTTGATAATGCGCTTAAGAATGAATTGGCCTTAGAGCTTGCCACTTATTATTTTGAAACAGGTAATAACGAGGCTACCAAGCTATTTTATGATCTAATTAACTTAGATAAAGGCTCAAGGGAGATCTTAGAGTCGCTCTTAAAATTTAATATTAAAATGGCTTATGGGGGCTTAATACCTGATTTAGATCTCCATGTTAAAAATTTACATGAGGAAGGGTTTGAGTTCGCAAGTAATGAAAAACTTGAGAAATTACTCTTCGAAACAAACCCTACTAATTTTACAACTGCTGAAATAGAAATGCTTGCTACCCAAAATCCATTCTTCCCCGAAGGTGTAATTTGGGCAGCAAATTATCTTGGTAAAGACGAAGATGTGTTTAAAAGCTATAATGCGTTGCAGGAGGCCTTAACTATTAATCCAGATAATCGATTACTGCTCGAAGCCTATATTCTAAAAGCGATCGATCTTGGATTTGATTCCTATGCAAACACATCACTTCAGCATTATAGAGAGCTTTTTCCTGGCGATTTATTCTATACATTTCTAAAGAAAGTAGAGGAGTCTAAGGCTGTTTTTGCTGCCAAAGGAAACATTGAAGTATAACACAGCTGGCCTACCGTTAATACGAGCTTATTGCGTTTTATAAAAAAATCGTGAAACATCTGTGCAATTCATTTTGATTAGTTCTAAATCTATTACAATTTGCCAGTATGAGCAAAATGATTAAAACAACCGGAATTACTCGAATGTACCAAATGGGTAGCGAAACAGTTCACGCACTTAATGGGGTAGATATTGAAATTAATAAAGGAGAATACGTAGCCTTTATGGGACCTTCTGGTTCGGGTAAATCAACGCTTATGAATATAATTGGCTGTTTAGATACACCAACTGCCGGAACATATATTCTTAATAATAATGATGTTAGCCACCTCACCGAAAATGAATTGGCCGAAATTAGAAACCGAGAAATTGGTTTTGTGTTTCAAACATTTAATTTATTGCCTAGAGCTAGTTCGCTCGAAAATGTAGCATTGCCACTAATTTATGCAGGTTACAGTAAATCTGAAAGGGATGAAATGGCTTTTCAAGCATTAGAGAATGTGGGTTTAGGAGATCGTGCTTCTCACAAACCTAATGAACTATCAGGTGGACAGCGCCAACGTGTGGCTATTGCCAGGGCATTGGTAAACAGCCCTAGTATTATCTTGGCAGATGAACCTACCGGTAATTTAGATAGTAAAACGTCTTATGATATAATGGATTTATTTCAGCGCTTACACGATGCTGGTAATACTATTATTATGGTTACACATGAAGAAGACATTGCCGAGTATGCACACCGTATTATTCGCTTACGCGATGGGTTAATTGAATCGGATAATGCAAATGCCAATGCGCGAAGGGCAGAGGTAGCTCGCAAATAAATTCTGCCATGAAAATTTACACTAAAACAGGCGATAAAGGAAAAACCTCCTTATTTGGTGGCACTCGTGTAAGCAAAGCAGATGATAGGCTAGAGGCCTATGGCACTATCGATGAACTTAACTCACACATTGGCTTAGTTCGAGATACACAATCGGATGAGCACCTTAAAACTATTTTAAAGGAAATTCAAGATAGATTATTTACCATTGGCGCCAACCTTGCTACCGATAAGACAAGCAAAATGGCCCAAATTCCTGATCTATTTGATACTGATATTGAGCTATTAGAAAAAGAAATTGATGATATGGAGCAAAGTTTATCTCCAATGACATCTTTTATTTTGCCAGGTGGCCATGTTCATGTTTCTCATTGCCATATTGCGAGGTGTGTTTGCCGAAGAACGGAACGACTCACGATAAAGTTATCCGAATCGGTACAAATCGAACCAATTATTATTCGGTATTTAAACAGATTATCAGATTATCTATTTGTGTTAAGTCGTAAGGTCACCCAAGAATTAGGTGCGGATGAAGTGCCTTGGAATCCTCGCAAAAAATAGGAAAACAAGCGGCATAATGCTATTTTTGTGCTGTAAATAGACCAAGAAAATGGAAGATACACTCCAAATTACCGTTAATAAGACCACCAATTCAAGAGTTGGTGCGCTAGATTATAATGATATACAATTTGCCAGAGAGTATTCTGATCATATGTTGGTGACCGACTTTAAAGGAGGTGCTTGGCAAGCCACAGAAATTATGCCTTACGGCAATTTAAGTTTGAGTCCTGCCAATCCAGCTATTCATTATGGGCAATCTATTTTCGAAGGCCTAAAGGCGTACAAACATGCAGATGGTAAAATCTCTGTATTTAGACCCAAAGCTAATTACGATCGTATGAATATTTCGGCTAAACGCATGGTAATGCCACATATTCCCGAAGAAATATTTATGGATGGCTTAACTGAATTATTAAAGCTAGATCATAAATGGGTGCCTGATGTAGATGGCACTTCTCTATACATTCGTCCTTTTTTATTCGCTACCGATGAGTTTATTGGAGTTCGCCCTTCGCAGGATTATAAATTTATGATTATTACTACTCCTGTGGGAGCGTATTATTCCAAACCTGTAAAGGTAAAGGTAGAAACACATTACACCAGAGCGGTAAAAGGGGGTACGGGTTATGCAAAAACAGCAGGTAATTATGCGGCTTCATTATATCCTGCAAAATTGGCGCAAGATGCTGGTTACGACCAACTTATATGGACGGATGGCCAAACCCATGAGCTAATTGAGGAATCGGGTACGATGAACATTATGTTTATTTTAAACGATGCGTTAGTAACTGCTCCAACTGGCGACACTATTTTAGATGGCATTACCAGAGATAGCGTGCTTAAATTAGCAAGAGATTGGGGAATGAAGGTTGAAGAACGCCCTTTAAGTGTAACCGAAATGGTAGAAGGATTGCAAAGTGGAGCTTTAAAAGAAGCCTTTGGTGTAGGAACTGCCGCTACCATTGCACCTATCGAAGTTATTGCCAACGATGGTATTGATTACAAACTGGAGGAGTCGGGTAGAGAATTCTCGCAAAAATTACTGAAAACAATAACAGATATTCGTTTAGGTAGAATAGAAGATAAATTTGGTTGGAATTATTATATTTAATAATTCATTAATCGATGCAAGATGTATAATATTGTGCTTACTGCCTCCGCAGTAAGCACTTTTTTAATTAAGCTCATTTGAAGATATTACAATACATATTTTTATACCCACTGCTTTACTTGCTTTCGCTCTTGCCTTTTGGAGCTTTGCACCTGCTTTCTGATCTATTTTACCAAGTAGGCTATAAGTTATTAAAATATAGGGTTAAGCTTGTTAAAACTAATTTAGAGCTTTCTTTTCCGGATAAATCAGCCCAAGAAATAGAACATATCCTCGATGAGTTTTATTCCAATTTTTTCGATATTATTTTAGAAACGATTAAGTTAATATCGATTTCTAAAAAAGGAATTAGAATGCATATACGCAAAGGAGACGTAGGCATATTGGAAAAATATTATGAGGAAAACCAAAGTATAGTGCTTGCTATTGGTCATTTTGGGAATTGGGAACTCTCAGCCATTGCTTATATGATCGAGGATTTCCCCAATGTAAAGGGTATTTATAAACCGGTAACCAATAAGTTTTTTGATGAGCTAATGATTCGCATACGAACACGCTTTGGTGGTGGTGTTTATGCAATGGAAGAAACTATGCAACGGATTAGAGCCAATATGGGTAATTTAACGGCTATTGGCTTGTTGGCAGATCAAAACCCTTCTAACCATAATGCCTATTGGCATAGCTTAATGGGCAGAGAAACGCCTGTTTTTACCAGTGTAGAAATGATTGCTCGCAGATTTGATTTCCCAGTGGTGTATTGGAAAATTGATAGGATCGGTAGAGGGAAATACGAATATAGTGCTGAGCTAATGTTTGATAAACCCAAAGAAACGTCCAAGTTTGAAATAACCCATAAGTATATTGAGCTTATTGAGCGAGATATAAATGCAGATCCAAGTAATTGGCTTTGGACTCATAATCGATGGAAGAGAAGCAAAAGTGATGTGCACTAGGCATTCATCTATTTACTTGAATGATCAGCTACAATAACCCAATCATTATCAATAGGCAAAAATTTAAAGCTCAAGGTGCCTCTATCTTTTGCGGTAGGAAAAGCCACTTTGTATTTTTGCAATGTAGCATCCCATCCATATGAAATTCCCCCTTCTACAATAAATGTAAGAGAATCAGATTTCCAATATGTTTGCATAAAGCATTCCATATCTCCCGTTCTCCAACACTCGGTAGTGGCATTAAGTTTAGCTTTTAATAACTCTTTTACATGATCCTCCTGATTAAAATTAAAGATTAATGCTGCTGCAATTAGTAGATTTAACATAATTATAGGATTAGAAGGTTGTTGTTGTGTAAATTTAGCAAATAATGAATTACCTCGCTCATATTTATCTTTCTGGAACCAATAAAAAGCTTATGCTCGGCAACTTTATGGCAGATGGCCTCAAAGGAGTCCAATGGAAAGAGTATGATGATGACATAAAAAAAGGAATAGAATTACATCGAGCCATCGATTTTTTTACAGATACTCACGAAGTTGTAAAAATTAGTAAAAACAGGATATGGAGTAAATATAGGCATTATAATGCCGTTGTAATAGATATATTTTACGATCATTACTTGGCTAAATATTGGAAGGATTACCATCCACAAGAATTGAATGATTTTGCGAAGGAAACGTATCAAACGTTGCAAAATAATGTTGAATTGCTGCCAGCAAGAACGAAGTTGTTTTTGCACCATATGGTAAAAAACGATTTGCTTCATAATTACCAACACATCCATGGAATTGATAAAGTAATGAAAGGCATGGCACGTAGAGCCTCTTTTGATTCAGGCATGGAACAAGCAGCTCAAGACCTTGAACTGTATTATGATGAATTTGCCTCTGATTTTAAAACATTTTTTCCACTTTTGGAGCAGTTTGTAAAATCAAAAATAAATGAGTTGTTATGATTGTATCTAAACCCAAGCCAACAGCCCTTATTGCCTTAGGTATTTTTATTATCATTTGTTTTGGAACAGGTGGTTATGCACTCAATAATGTGCTTACTAATACAGCTGGCTGGTTTGGCTATTCGGTAGCACTAATTACACTCGGTTTAGGGCTTATTCTCTTATTTAGGCAATTGATAAGCTATAAAATTGTACACATTGGCGATGTGATTAAAGTGACGTATCCATTTCGGTTCCATAAAAAGGAAGCAAAATTAAAGGAACTAGCATCTTGGGGACAAACCATTATTAAAACTAAAAATGACCCTTTTAAGCAGCTCACATTAACGTTTGCAAATTTCACTTTAAAAATGAGTGTGCAAGAGAGTACAAATTATGACAACGTGTATAAGTTTTTGAGAAAGAGAGCAATCAAAAAAGAGAAGAAATGAGAACACTTGTATTTATAGGAGTTGGAGGGATGTTTGGGAGCATTGCTCGGTATTTAACAGGTCAGTTTTTTAGTAAGTACCTTTCATTAACATTACCAGTGGGCACTTTAGCTGTAAATTTGGTAGGTGCATTTCTTATCGGAATTATAATAGGCCTTGGAGAGCGACACCAATGGTTTACCGAACCTTGGCATTTCTTTTTAGCCGTGGGCTTTTGTGGCAGTTTTACTACATTTTCAACCTTTGCGTATGAAAATTATGAGCTTATGCGTGAAGGCCATATTGGAACACTAATTTTTTATGTTTCCTTTAGCCTAATAGCAGGGTCGTTGTTGGCTTGGGGTGGCTATGAACTTAGTAAGTTGGTATAGAGTTGTACTATTTCTTTTCCTTTTTAAAGAGAACAGAAAAGCCCAATAAGGAGATTAAGAGCAATACCCCAAAGCCTATTTTCATCATAAGTCCATCCGATGGGTTTTCGGCTACTTTTAATATGTCGTTAGCCAAGTTGCCTACAGTTATAGCCAATATGGTTCTAGGAAGCATACCAATAATACCTCCCCAGAAGTAAGGCTTAAATTTTACGCCAATAAAGGGCAGTACTAAATTCATAACTGCAAATGGCAAGATGGGCGAGATTCTACTAAACACCACAAAGCTTGTGGGGCTTTTATCGGACATACGATGAATAAATGAATCGATTTTAGGATACGAAGATCGAATGGTAGTTTGAAAATCACCTCCTAATGGCTTTGATAATATAAAACCACCAATTGAGGCCAAACTATAGGAGAGAACTACTGGTATTACAGCTGCAAAGCCTAAGAAGTATCCGCTAAAAATGGCTATTACTGTAGTTGGTGTAAGCGCAAATGCCATTGTAAACATGGTAACAGCATATACTGCAGCCCAATGGAAAGGAGTAAAGCTTTCTATCGTTGGTAGATTAGAAAGAATAATGGCACTCAATCCGCCTGAGAAGGTGAGTGGCATTATCGCCATCCATAATAGGAGGAGTAGAGTTGGTATTTTTTTGCGGGATGTTTTCAAGGTTACTATAAGTAAGCTCAAAAATAGAGTATAATAAAACATGTTTCCTAAACCACTCATATAAAAATCATCCTATAAATTGCATCACGCATCTATTTCTATTAATATGCAATTAAATCAAAACAAATAAACTTATGAAACTTAAAATCACAACGCTGTTAGTATTACTTGTAATAAGCGGCTTTTCACAAGCCCAAACCGTAGATGAAATTATTGATACCTATTTTGAAAACATTGGAGGCGCTGATAATTTCAGAGCAATCGAAGGTTTTAAAATGGTGGCTACTGTAAATGCTCAGGGAATGACAATTCCACTAGAAATTATTCAATTAAAGG
>CAZDQR010000140.1:0-8065 GCA_964507315.1 uncultured Roseivirgaceae bacterium | reverse complement strand
CTACAGATGTTATTTCAAAAGTAGCTTCAAATCCATTAGAGGATTCTGAATATTCAAGCACGTTCTGAATGGTTTTACCCTCCAATTTCCCTTTTGCACTATAATTCGACATTGTCCAATTAGTGCCTTTTTTAACTTTATAATACTGATTACACTGTGCTTTTGTATCCAAACTAAAAAATAGAATTGCCGCAATTAAAAAGTACTTTTTCATGATAGTTTTATTTTTTGGTTTTAATTTTCGACCAAATTACAACCTAATTTATTTTATAAAAACCTTATGGTTTAATTTGAGGCCAAGTAATACATTTCTGATGATTTAATTAGTACACCAGCGTCTAGCATTTCTCTAATTGTTTTTAGATACAACTCTTTTTTTGTTGGTGATATATTTGCCATTAATTGATCCAATGTGAGCTTTTGTGCTCCAATTGTTTTCAGAATCGAGCTATAAATATCCTCGGTTTTACCCTGCTTTTTAGCTAAGCATATATCGCATTTCCCACAGGTTTCGTATTCTTCATCAAAATAAGCCAATAGTAGGTGCATTCTACAATTTACAGCATCGGTTACATACTCTTGCATAACTAACAGCCTGCTACTGGCATTTTTCTTAAGCACGTCTAACCTAGAATCCGTCATAAACAGCTTGGTTGAATCTACCCTTGGTTGCAGAAATATTATTTCGGGTTTACCCGATGCTCTTATATAAGAGACTATCCCTATCTTATCCAACTTGGTAAGCACCTCAATAATTTTATTAGGCTTTGTTTCTAAAAACTGAGCTATTTTTAGCTCCGATATAACTAAAAAATCAGTAAAGAGTGCGCCTCCATAAATTCTTAAAAAACCTTTTATAAAGGAATCAAATTTTTGATTAGCAACTTGAAACTTATACAGTTCCGAGTTGTTAACGGCCATTTTTAATCTACTATGCTTTAAGGAAGAATCTGTAAGTTGCAAAAGACCTTCTTCTTCTAATCGCTTAAAAGCATGAAAAGTAAGAACGGTGTCCAAGTCATATTTCTTGCAAAATTCGTAAAGCTCAAACACGCGAGCATTCATAAATCCACTACCAACAGCCATTTGATAATAATTAGCCACCGATTGATATACGCGTTTTAAAAAATCTTTAGACGGGTGGTTTAGCTCTAACTGCTGTTTCATCAGTTCGGCATCTCCTTTATGTGATAATAACACGGCAAAAGACAAATTGCCATCTCTACCAGCTCTGCCAGCCTCTTGATAGTAGTCTTCCATTGCAGAAGGTGCTTCAAAATGCACCACTAGCCGCACATTGGGTTTATCAATCCCCATTCCAAAAGCATTGGTTGCTACCATTACACGCGTGGCATTATTTAACCAATTGGCCTGCCTAATTTGCTTTTCCTTAGGAGGCAAGCCTGCATGGAAAAACGTTGAAGAAATTTTATTCTTCTTTAATAAATCACTTAATTCTTTAGTGCCTTTGCGCGACCTTACGTACACGATGGCACTCCCGCCTATTTTTTGCAAAATTTCTAGCAGTTTAACTTCCTTATCTTCTACAGTCCTTACTGAAAATGAAATATTGGGACGAACAAAACTGCTAGTAAATATGTGGCCTTCTTTAAACGCAAGTTCGGTTTGAATTTCTGCTTGCACATTTAGTTTTGCCGTTGCGGTTAATGCAATAACATTTACATCTGGCAAAACATCCCTAAATTCTTTAAGTTTTAGGTAAGATGGCCTAAAATCGTGGCCCCACTGCGAAATACAATGTGCCTCATCAATGGCCAATAAATTCACATTCATCTCCTTTGCTCTTTCTATAAAGAGTTCGGTTTGCACTCGTTCTGGCGAACAGTATAAGAACTTAATATTTCCGTAAATACAAGAGTTTAATGCGTTATCAATTTCTCTATAATCAAGTGCTGAATGAATAGCGATTGCTTTTATGCCTCGCTTTTTTAGCGCAGTCACTTGGTCGTTCATTAAAGCAATAAGCGGTGTAATTACGATGCAAATACCTTCTTTTAGCAAGCCAGGCACTTGGTAGCAAATTGATTTGCCTCCACCTGTTGGTAGCAAGGCCAACGTATCCTGCCCCTCTAAAACAGAATTAATTATATCTTGCTGAACAGGTCGAAAGGAATCGAATCCCCAGTATTTTTTTAATATAAGTTCGGGTGTGGTCAAATAAAAGGTTTAATTTTTTTATAAAGATAAGGGTAAAACTCACCCCTTGCCCCTCCAAGGTAGGGATTTGTAATAGACATACTTTTATGCTAATTATTAGCTGCTACCATTTAATGGTTTCCTTTTTTAAGAAGGCCGAAATTCCTTTTTTGCAATCATCCGTTGCCCGTGCTTTCGCATTTTGTCGGGCAGCTAAATTTAGTCCTTCTTCTAGCGATAAGTTTTGTACATCAGCAATCATCTGCTTGGTTAAAGCCATACTTTGAGCAGAGTTTTTTGTAATTAATTCCTGGGCAAAAGCCTCCACTTCTTTTTGCAAGTCAGCTTCTATTACCTTTGTAATTACGCCAAATTCAGCAGCCTCTTGGGCAGTAATCAATCTACCCGAAAGCAATAGATCTTTTGCTTTTTGCTCTCCAATTTTACGGATTAAAAACACCATTACAATGGCAGGAATAAACCCAATACGGACTTCTGTATATCCAAATTTTGCTTGAGGCACCGAAAAAGCATAATCACATACCGAAGCCAACCCACTTCCGCCTGCAATAGCATGCCCTTGAATTGCCGCAATTACAACTTTAGGCAAAGTGTAAATTTGCAAAAATAGTTCTTTCAGATGATTTGAATCTGCAAGGTTTTCATCATACGAATTTTGCTGCAATTCTTCTAAATAAGCCAAATCTGCTCCTGCACAAAACGCATCACCTTCTGCCTTTAAAATAATTACTTTGGCATCAGAGTCATTATTGGCTAAAGCAAATGCCTCTTTTAGTTCTGCCACTACCTGATAATTGAGCGCATTCCTTTTTTCGGGTCGGTTTAAGGTAATATACCCTATTCGGTTCAAGTTTTTATATTCTACAAATTGCATAACATGAATTTTATCAAACTTACGAAGCTAAGCTTTGGATAGAAAATTCAAAAGAAAATTATTCTTACAAAGCAGTTTTATCAATTGATTTTCTTTCTTGTTTTATCATTCTGAGACATTATAGGAATGCTTTTTTTATTAGATTTCTCGTACTTCGAAGCAGAAAAAACTATAGTTCAATAGTTAATAATCCTTGTTGGTTTGCGCTACTGGCTGGCAAAGGTTTTCCTTTAAAATAAACTCGTTGAGGTTTACGCTTTGAAAACACAATATCAAATGGATACTCTTCTTTTACTAAGTCGTCCAAAATAAGAATAGATGTCGCATTCCACACCAGAGCCGTTCCATAATTAGTAGTTCTGATAGCTAGATTTGATAAATTCTGCTCACGTGCTCCTGTTGATAAGCGATTTGGGTTAATATGAAAATGAATTTTATCTGGTTTATTCATTAATACAGAATCTATTAATGAAACCAGCTCTCCTGATTGTATTAAATCTATCGCATAATGTTTGGATACTTTATATACAACAATTTTAGCTAACTGGTTATTATGAATACACCGATTGCCAACCAGAACCGAGAAAAGCACCATAAATAAGCTAGCCCATCGTGCCC
Source organism: uncultured Roseivirgaceae bacterium (assembly GCA_964507315.1). GTDB lineage: Bacteria > Bacteroidota > Bacteroidia > Cytophagales > Cyclobacteriaceae > JAKISE01. The sequence continues at coordinate 4,395 of CAZDQR010000140.1, read as the reverse complement.
AATGCTTTTCTTTATAAACAACAAATAAATATAGGAATACAATGAGCAGATATAAAACCCAAGTTTGAGGCACATCTAAATAAATGGCATCCCAATTACTCCAAGGCAACTTATAAATAAAATTTAGCACGTAGTTTACAATACCTATAATTGAACCCAAAAGCCATCCTAACCATTGAGTGATAAGTGAAAAATAGGAAAACGTAAAAAAGGCAATTCCTACACCCACAATTATGGTAGCTGCTGGAATAACTAGCAAATTAGAAATTAAAAAATAAGGAGGAAACCGATGAAAATACAAAATACTTAAAGGAAAGGTTGCAATTTGAGCTGCAATTGAAATGGAAATAATATCCCAAAAAAATATATAAACTTGACGAGTAGGCACCCAAAGTTGTCTAATTTGTGGATAGATAAAAATAATGCCCAATACTGCTATATAGCTCAATTGAAATCCTACTTGCATTAATAGGTAGGGCTTAAAAAGCAATAAGACAAAAGCACTTACTGCTAATAAATTAACCATATTCGTTCTTCGGTTAAAAGAACTGCCAATGGCCATTATGGAGAATAACGTAACAGCACGAAGTACCGAAGGAGACAAACCTGTTATAAATGCATAGCCCCAAAGCAAAGGAATTGAAACAACAGCAATCAGCCACTTTTTTTGATAATACACAGGAAGTAAAGAAAATAGCCAAAGAATAATAGCGTAAATAATTCCCACGTGCAATCCACTTACTGCCAAAACATGCATAGCACCAGAAGCTGCATAGGTATTAATAATTTCATCATCCAATTCATTTTTATTACCAAGAAGTAAGGCTTTTGCTATCGCTCTTTCTTTTGGTTCTTTTATAGAGGAATCTAATAAGTTCGAAAACCGATCACGTTGCTTTAGCGAAGTAGCAATAAGCACATTCCCATTATCTGAAGAAATTACATGGAGAGAAGATGATTCTGTAAAATGCTGTTGATAAATGGTTAAAAAACTGAGGTAACGTTTATAATTAAATTCATCTGGATTTTGAGGAGGGCTGAGTTCTGTAGGATTCCCTTGAACTAAAATTAAATCTCCATAGGCATAATGTACAGAATCAGTTCTTACATAGAGATTAACTCTATACGTTAATGACCTCCAAACAGAATCTTTAACCTTAGAGATTTCTACCACTGCTTTAGAAAAATCACCTTTTTGAATAGGTTGAGAAATCACCAATCCTTGATAAGCGATAATCCTTTCTGTAGGAATAATTGATGCAGGTTTACTTTCTATAAACAGCCGCACATAGCCAACCGAAAAGCTGAGTAATACAAGAGTGAGCCCAAAAGCCCAGTTATGCTTTAAGAAAATGCTAGCATTAAAGAACTTGCTTACAATTAACAATAAGCTACCCATGGCTATGCAAACAAAAGCAATTTCTTGATGCCCAGCTAAAAAAACTGAAGCAATAATACCTAAGCAAAAAGCAACCGTAATTCTAACAAATGGAAATTGTGACCAAAAAAACATAGCTTGTATTTAAAACAAGGTATGTAAAAAAAACGTGCAAGTCAATAAAGCTCTAGGCTCTAAACAAATGGTTCAGTTTTTGTAAGTTCAAAATCAATGAGCAAATCTATTTTAATTTCAATAGCAACCATTCTATTAACTAGTTGTGCTACCCATTACACAATATCATCAAACAAAGATTTTAAAGTTAAGCCAACAGCAAAATTCATTGTTCGGTTAACCAATACTGATTTAGTTGTTGATAACAACCCAACAACTGCTACGATAGAATTACTCCAGAGCCTGAATTACAAAGTAATGCCTGTGCAGGAATTCGACTCCATTAATTATAGATTCATATTGCACCTAAACGATTCGTGGGAGCCCACTCCAGAGGAACTTCAAAGACTACATAGGTATGTAGATTATGATTATTTATTAGTGGGAGGCTTTTCTGAATTCACTCGAAATTTTCACCTATACCATAAACGCACAGACCTGGAAAAACGGAATAATCTAAACCCTCCTGAACAGAGCACTGTAATTTTTAAGTATTATCTATATAGTATTAGAGAACAACAATTGGCATTATATATTTCTGTTCGAAAAACAGCAAGCGGCAATGCATTTGCGCACGCAGCTTTTGGCTCACTCATTTTACCTAAAGCATTGAAGAAACTCAAAAAATATTTGCAAGATTAACAACAAAAACTAATAGATTGACCCTAAGCTACCATGAAAATTAAAATGGTTAACCCTAATAGATTAAAATTGAACTCCAATAGAAATACCCGCTCTTGGCCCCCATCCAAACCAAGCTTTGGGAGCTTTATATCTTGAAGGTGCACTTGGGTTTAACCAATCCGTTGTACCGCCTGCATTAATAAGTTGATCTTTACCAGTTTGGTAATTTATACCAATATAATAATCTAGCACCCAATTTTTTGACAGCTCAATTACTCGCCCAATTAATAGTCCTCCACCAAATGTGTTAAAATATTCAATTGGATAAGGTACTCCATTACGAACACCTCCACCAATAAATAAATCCTGATACCGAATATAAGGTGCAATAAAAGTTCTCTTGACTTTCCTTCTTTTTTTACTGGAAGTTAAATCAGACTCCAGCATTTTTTTATCAAAATCAGAAATTTCTTTTGCTTTCTCCTCCTTTATTTTTTCAGATATAAAATACCTATACTCCAAGGTATATATTTGACCAGACCATGAAGATTCTCCAAAAAACAAAGGGTCAAAAACTTGAATAAGGCCAATTTGTAAACTGCTATATGTATTTAAATACCTTTCGTATTTCATGTCGAGCGAAAAAAATGCTACCGACAATGGACCTACTCTAATAGAGTTTTTCTTTAAATTTTCATTCTTGGATTTAACCTTTTGGGGGAAGCCTACGGATGAATAAAAAAACAATACAACACCGAATAAAAATTTCATATTATTCTTTTACAAATACCACTTTATCGCCTCTTAAAACTCCATTTCTGTAACCATACCCAAAACCTACCATTTTCATAGCGCTAAAACTTTTTTCTGCTTTTTTTAACCCAACTGAAGTGTTGCCATTATATCCTCCTGTTCTTCCTGGGTCTGCTTCAAACCCTAATGTAAATCCAATTTGCCCAGTAGCCCAATCAAACCGATATACAGCCTTGTTTGCATTACTATTAGATTCTGTCAAATTTCCAACAACAAAATACACATCACTTTCGCCCGTATTATTATCCTTTAGTTGCGTATGTACCATGGTGTATGGCGGATTTTGAGTGTTTACTCCCCCTATTACTCCTTGCAAAATAGCTGTAATACCTTTCTTTACATATTTATTCAATTTTTCACCTGTAATGCTAACTTCTTCCCATTCCCAAGCATCTGAAACCGTCCCACTATAATCAAATATTTTAAAAAACTCCTCATTTACATTTTTAAAAGGCCATTCATCATACATTGAAACTGGATGATACGATTTAGATTCAGCTAAAATTGTATTTCCACTCTCATCAAAATAAATACCATCCTTTATGTAGTAAATATCGTCAGCAACTGAAGGCCATTCTATTTTTAATGATTGATATTTTAACAATGCAAGGTCAACACCAACACTAACCAAGCTAATTTCAGATTGCCACCAAACCCATGCCACTCGATGTTGGCTGACTGCCTTCATTCCAACTGAAGTATATATGGTATAATTTTGATCCCATGCTTCTGTTTTCAATCTTCTTTTATCTTCAAAATAGCTATAACACTTTACTTTTGGCCCGAAAATATCAGTCCAAAAATCACTTGCTTGGTTAGCACAAATTGTTAAGTCATCCTCAGGACTCCATTGCAATACTCCGCAACTAGGTGTTCTACATCCAGAAGTTGTGCTTCCTCCCCCTGTATTTCCTCCTCCGCAATCATCAATTGGTGCAATTCTTAATAAGGTTACCCCGTTACCTACATCGTTTGTCCCTAACGGCAACTGGGCTATTTCACTATAACTTGTATTTTCAATATAATTATAAACAGATCCTAAATTGCCTTTATCAGTTATGTATGTACCTTCATAGGTGTACTTGTAAGCTTTATCAGCAACAGAAATTTCTCTTTTTTCATTTAATAATGCTGCAAAAGAAGGGTCTTTTATTAGCTCGTCTTCACTATCAATACCATCTAATAAATTTGATACTCTTGCCATTTCACAAGGAGCTACTCTTCCTGAAGCTGATAAAATTCTTTTTCTTTGTTTTTCAATTCTCTCCTTTTTAGCAGTCGCCCATTCTAAAATTTTTTCTGTGTTAGTTTCATCGAAGAGGGGCCTCAATGACGTAAATCCTTTGTTTCTGGCTAGCTTGTTTGCTAAATCCCCATCTCGCATCTTATGAATTGAATTAATGTAG
>CAZDQR010000139.1:0-8168 GCA_964507315.1 uncultured Roseivirgaceae bacterium | reverse complement strand
CATTAGAAATGGTGTAATTAGTATCAGAAATTTTTATGGAAAAACCAGAAAATTCCGAGCTTACATCAGCATTATCTCTTGTAACCGAAGCTAGATTCCAAGTGCCTTGTATTTTTTCTAGTGCCGTTAATTCTGGAGTGGGGTCATCATCTCCTCCTCCGCCATTGCCATCGCAAGAAAAAAGAACTGCTACAAATAGTATGGGTAATAATTTATATATGTTTTTCATTATTTTGTTTTTAATTGAATAGTTAAAAAGGAGACCCCGGAACAAGTCCGGGGGAACATTTTTATTGTTTAGTTATTTTATATTGAACAATGCTATCTCCATTAATAACACTTACTATGTAAATACCACTTTCAAATCCAGCCATGTCTATATCCACTTTTCGATTATATAAATTGTTATAGCGTTTGGTATAAACTTGCTTACCACTAGTATTCGTAAGTATGATTTTTGATCCTTTGGAGGTGTCAAAGTCTTTACTCATTTCTAAGGTAAGCTTGTTATTTACTGGGTTAGGATATATACTAACAGCGTTTTTTGTCAAATTATTTTCAAAACCAGTAATAACAATAACTATGGCATTAGATTCTGGGTGGTCACATCCATTCTTGTTTGCCACTACTGTATAACTACCTTCTTGGTTTATTCCTACACTCGCAGTTCCACCTGTACTTTGATAGGTGCTTCCATTTAAGAACCATTCGAAATTATCAATACCTAAAGTAAAACTAGAATTTACAAAAATTTGAGGATTGGCAGGGTCACCAAAATTTGCTTCAATTACTGGAGTTTCTAATCCATACACTAATAGTTGATAGCTCGCAGATTGATTACCACAATCGCCTGAAATGGCAACTGAGTAATTATTTATAGCCGTTGCAGGAGCCGTTACGGTTAATATAGATGTGGTAACTCCAGAATATACATCATCATCCGATAAAGCCCCATTAGCATCACTCCATTGAAACGTTAATCCATCTGTATTACTCATAGTAACAGAAAATGCTTCTGTTTGACCTGCACACATGCCTAAGCTCTGTGTAGATACTGCTGTGATTTGAGTCTCTCTGACTATTAAAGTTGCCTCAAAGCTTTCAGAGGTAGTTGTGCAATTACCTGCTTGAGCTATGCACTTATACTTATGACCATTAAAATCTCTATTGGCTACAAATGTAAGATCCGGGTTGGCATTGGCAGCGCTCACTTGCTGAAAGATGCCGTCTCCCGAATCTCTCCACCACGTGTAAGTTACATCAGAACCTGTTGCTTCGGCCGTAAACTTAATCTGCTCACCGTGGCAAACCGTTTGTGATTGAGGGGAGGTAGTTACTAAAGGCAATTGAAGCACTGTCAATGTTTCTTCTGCAGACACATTTCCTATTGAGCATCCATTAATTACACATCGGTATTTAACTCCATTTAAACTATAAGTAGCCACATCTATCGACAACACTTTTGCAGTTGTATTTGAGTAAGTAGTACCATCCGAAATATCTGCAAATATACCTGTATCTGTTGCTTGCCATTGATAACTAAATACCCCTGCACTAAAACCACTTGTGCTTGAGGCTGTAACTCTTAAGGTTGTAGTACCACCATCACAAACTGTTGTTTGGTTATTGGAATATAAGGTTAATGTTGGTTGAGTATAAATTTTTAATACACCATTAGATGAATTTAAGGTACACATTCCATTAGTAACAACACATTTATACCTGTAATTATTCATATTAGTTGTTGCCCCAGATATTTGCAAGGTACTGGAGTTTGTTCCTAAAAACATTGAATTATCACTAATATCTGTGTAAGAACCAGTGCCTTTAAATTCTTGCCACTGGTAAGTTAGATTCGTGCCAGTAGCCTCTACCGTAAATACGGCACCACTACCTTCGCATATGTTGGTTTGTACAGCTCCTACCGTAAATACAGGAGGCGCATCAATTGTTAATGTTGCAGCGAGAGAATAAACTGAAGGCGCACATCCACCCACTTCACACCTGTACAAATAACCACTTAAAGTAGGAGTCGCATCCGTTAATGCTAAATCTTTAGTATTACTTCCCGAATAGATTGCATCATCCACAATGTCTACAAATCCAGAGCCATCATCAACTTGCCATTGGTAATAAAATCCAGCAACTAAATTTGAGACAGCAACTGAAAAAGAAGTGTTTACACCTGAAGATAATGTTGAACAAACCTCTACATCAGCTGGATCTGTTGTTACTGTTGGTGCGTCATGGATATTTAAATAAGCATTGCTCGTATTAATATCGCAGCCATTTGAAGTTACAACACACCTATAAATAGCGAATGTTTTTCCATCTGTATTATCATCATCAAATAATTCTGAGGCAATACTTACATTGCTCGCTCCTGTTAAAGTTAGTGTATTGGTTGTAGTTCCCCCATACACGCCACCATTAGATAAATCAATATAGGTGGTTGTGCCTTTCATACGATAAGCCCATTGGTAGGTAAGACTACTTCCTGTTGCGGCTACTGTAAAACTCGTATTGCCACTTACGCAAATAGCTTGCAAAATAGGCTGTTCCATAATTTCAGGTAAAGGGTTTACAGTAAGCGTTGCGGCAGTTGTAATATTAGGAGAACTCACATCACAATAAGTGCTTACCATCCTGTATTTATAAGAATCCATGCTGCTTGATACACTTGAAATATTAAATGTAATAGAAGTTGCTCCACTATATATTCCTCCATTAGCTATGTCAGTAAATGTTCCTGTACCTGGGTCTTCTTGCCATTGAAGTTCTCCTAAAGGACCAGTTCCTCCAATAAAAAATGAAGCCCCCCCCCCTTCACATACATCTTGGTCAACAGGGTTTACTGTAATTACTTGCTGGGAAGTAACTATTAAATAAACAGCATCAGAAGTACTACTACAATTGTCGTCAGTAACGATACACCTGTAGTAATAATGGTCCATAGCTGGAGCCACATTATTTACCGAAAGGGTAGAAGTTAAAGCACCAGTATATGTGGCATCATCAGTAATATCTGTATAAAGCCCAATTCCTGACCCTGTATGTATCTGCCATTGATACGATAGTGTACCAGTACCTGTAGCAGTAACAGAAAAAGATGTGTCAAAAGTTTCACAAGCACTTGTAGTAAAAGGTTGTGTATCAATTAATACTCCACAGATAGATACCCGTGCAAAATTTGTTAAAGAATTTCCATTATAATAATTAAAATCTCCACCAATAATTACACTTCCATCCCCTTGAACAGCCAATGTATTTATTTCTTTAGTAGCACCCTCAATACCATTGCCTGCGGCAATATCAGTAACAAAACCATTACTATAGCTTAATTTGACCAGCCCTTGATCAAACCAACCACCAACGATTATATCATCAGTACCATTAGTATAAATAGACCGTATAAATGATGGAGTCCCTGGTATTAATCCATTATTGAAGGTTAAATCTTCAGTACCATCAGTCTTAAATCTAAAAAGGAGCGTAGAAGAAACGCCAGGCTTTCCTGCTAATACTTTACCATCGGCTTGCATAGCTACTGCATAAACACTAGAAGAAAGTAAAGATGCAGGCACAAAACCTGTATCCAATGTGCCATCAGCATTTAACAAAGCTATTTTTTGTCGAGCTACGCCATTAAAGGAAGTAAAATCTCCTCCAACCAAAATCTTTCCAGAAGCCGTAACTTCAATGGTTCTAACAATGCCATTAAACCCAGTGCCTGTATTGGTAATAAAAGTAGCATCTGGTGTTCCTCCACTATCCATTTTCCCAATTCTACCTACGGTATTTCCATCATAATCTGTAAAGTTGCCTCCAAAAATTAGAGACGACCCAGCATGCGCAACAGTGTATATCACATTATTAGTTGATCGCATTAAAAAATCTCCAAGGCCAAATAGACTGCCTCCAGAATAAAATCTTTTGATGTTACCACCCGTAACTACTGTAATAAAAGGAGTAGCTGAATTAGTTAATGCGATATCGTCTATAGTAGAAGAAAGATCAGTTGAAGCATCAAATCCAGTATCCACAGTTCCATCAGCATTAAGACGGGCTAGATAATTTCTTGTGGTACCATTATAATCAGTAAAAGCGCCACCCACATACGCTTCTCCGTTTTGGTCTAGTTCAATAACATTTACCTCACCATTAAAACCTGTGCCTACTGCATAGCTATTATCTAGCTCATAGACTTGCGCAAAACTCTGCCCCATTATTAAGGCAAAACAAAAAAGTAGTAGTAGTTTTTTCATAGTTATTATTTTAAGTTTATTAAGACCTTAAAACTATGGAAATTAGAAATTAGAAAACAAGCGTTCTTTGTGAATGGCATGATTTTCTTTGTGAATGATACGAATTTCTTTGTGAACGAATTTTAACGCCCTAAACCAGTAGGATTATTTTAATATTTTACTTTATTTGCATAATCCTATTTTATGAATTAGGGCTGGTATTGTACACCAGTAAAGTTCTAAATTTTGGAGCGAAGGAATAACACACACATTACTGTTAGTGCTAATAATAACCATAGAGGGTTTTTTCTGTATGCATTTACAAATAACTTACTGCTACATCTATAAAGGTTTAAAATGACACGTAATTTCAATGCCTACTGTTACATATTAACATCAATGCTCAAAGTAATTTCAGCTTAGAACTATTATTTGTTACTAAGCCTCCTTGAAATTTTTACAAGAGCCTAAGTTTCTATTTAACAACCATAATTTTAGTGGTTTGCACCACTTTTCCACCCCTTATAAAACGCACGAAATAAATGCCTGCATTAAAATTTGAATGGTCAATATTAATTTGATTGCCTGCTGGGATAAAAGCTAAAACAGATTGGCCTTTTGAATTAATTACTTCTACTTTATTAATTATATCCTTATTTAAGTTAAGAACTAGTGGGGCTTCACCAGCCACAGGATTCGGAAAGGCAGAAGGAACATTAAAAGGATTTTCATTAACTTTAATTAAAGTATTTATTATTGCAGTATCGGTTCTAGAGCCATTTCTAACTACAAGGCTTACGTTAAATTCGCCAACATTAGGATATACTACATTGCTTGGATTTTGCTGAGTATAAACCTCTTTTTCTGAACCATCAAATTGCCACTCCCACAACAAAGGGGTTCCCAATGAAGCATCGGTAAAAGACACAGACTCGCCCTGTACAATAACATCCTCACTCCAAGTAAAATCAGCTATTAACTTATCAGGGTAACAAGTTTCGATAATTGAATTAGCATTACTTTTAAAGCTCTCTATTTTTTGATACGTTTTTGTGCCAGGGCATTCGGTAGCGCAGCCATCTCTATGCCCTGCCATAGCTCCAAGGTTTATCCCATTAAAAGTAGTTGATTCAAACGCATTAAGTCCTTCTTTATTTAATTTCCAACTAAGTAGTTTTAAAAGCGACTGAATGGTTGTGTCTGTGGGTGCTATTGAGGTATAATCACCTAATAAACAAACGCCCATGGTACCTGTGTTCATTCCGCAAAAATGTGCTCCGCGCACATTATCTTGCTCTCCACCATCGGGATCCCTTCCTTTAAAAATAGTACCGTCTTGAGCAATTAAATAATTATAGGCAATATCGGACCACCCATTTACTTCCGTGTGGTAAATATAAATATCTCGCACAACTTGGGTGTAATTAGCATTTGCATTAGACCCAGCTGAATGATGGATAATTAAGTGATCAACTTTAGAAAAAGACCTTGAATAATTTGGCGCTTTCAGTCCTGTTCTCCATAAATATTGGTTTATGCTTTCTGGCTCTGATAAACAATCAGACTTACTATTGCTAAGACTTTGGCTCGGAGCTAACTTACCAACATGCCCATTAATAAAATTAAATAAAACGGATTGATTAATTTGTTTGGTATATAATTGAAATGTAGAAATTGGTTTTTCGAATGAAATTAAATTGGCATTAATCAATCCATTTCTGGCATCAACGTGTTCATCTCTTGACAAATAAAAGGTATCCTTTTTTACAATGATATAGGCCCCTTTAAAGCTCTGTGATTCTTTGATTTGGAGAGACAAAGCCGTAAATAAATTATCATTTGAAAGCAGATATTTTTCATTTTGCTCTAATTGAGCAGACTTTTGGCTAAACTTTTTGTATGTAGTCCGAATTGTTTTTAACTCAACCTTTTGGCTAAAACTTTCAGTTTGGATTCCTGCCAACAAAAAGAATACCGTACTTACCCATAATGCTCTAATCATTTCAGAGCAAATATACATTAAGATAAAGCTTTTATACTGCGTGAAAGATGAGTCAACCTCCTTCCAAGATTCTCTACAAACACGCTAAATGGGACGGTCCCACACAAACCAAGGAAATCTACAGCAGATAGCAACCATATTAGTTCTCTGTTCAGCACGTAAGTGCTGAGAGATTATCTGGTCTTACACCAGATAATGACGTAAAGGCACCCTTTTTCAAAGTTTTGAATTTTAAGAAAGGGTGTTCTGATTTAAAGTATATAATGACTTAAATCTTTGTTTTTAACTAACCCTGTTAGTTTTTCGTCTACCATTTCTTTGGTGATGGAGATTTTAGCATTTGCCGAAATAATCTCTGGCACATCAAAAAGAAAATCGTTAAGTAATCTACTCATCACTGTATGAAGCCTACGTGCTCCAATATTCTCTACATCTTCGTTAATTTCAAAGGCTGTTTCTGCAATGGCTCTTAGCGAATCATCTGTAAATTGCAGTTCAACTTCTTCTGATTTAAAAAGTGCTGAATATTGTTTTGTAAGGGCCGTTCTTGGTTCTTTTAAGATTCGATAAAAATCGTCTTGAGTTAATTTCTCAAGCTCTACTCTAATTGGAAAACGCCCTTGTAACTCAGGAATTAAATCAGATGGTTTAGACACATGAAATGCACCTGCCGCAATAAATAATACGTGATCAGTTTTGATAACACCAAATTTTGTGTTTACGGCAGATCCTTCAACAATGGGAAGTAAATCTCTTTGCACACCTTCTCTACTTACTTCAGCTCCTCCTTTTTGGCCACCGCCTCCACTGGCAATTTTATCAATTTCATCAATAAAGATAATCCCAGAATTAGCGGCTTTCTCCAAGGCTTCTTCTTTCACCTCGTCCATATCAATTAGCTTGGTGCTTTCAGCCTCTATTAATAAACGCCTAGCTTCTGCGATACTTACTTTCCGCTTTTTAGATTTCTTAGGCATCATATTGCCAAGCATTTCTTGCATATTTATCATCGAAGATTCATCAATCATGCCTCCTCCAATCATGCCAATTCCTCCAGATGAAGCTTGATGCACATCAATTTCTATCTTACGATCTTCCAATTCGCCATTGCGAATTTTTTCTCTAAACCTATCTCTAGTTCGCTCATTTAGTTCGTTATCTGTTTTAGGCTCGGCCGTAACATCTTCTGAAACGCCAACAGGTTTAGGTACTCCATTACTTTTGATAGGAGGAATTAGTGCATTTAAGATTAAATCTTCAACAATTCCTTCTACCTTTTCTTTTACTTCTGCTTTTTTGGCAGTTTCTACTAACGAAACTGATTGAGCTACAAGATCGCGTACCATACCTTCTACATCTCTACCAACATAGCCTACTTCTGTAAATTTAGAGGCCTCCACTTTTATAAATGGGGCATCTGCGATTTTAGCCAATCTCCGAGCAATTTCCGTTTTACCAACACCTGTTGCCCCAATCATTAAAATATTATTGGGCATAATTTCTGTTTGAAGGTCCCCTTCCACATTCATCCTGCGCCAACGGTTACGTAAGGCAATGGCCACATTTTTTTTAGCATCGGCTTGGCCGATTATATATTTATCTAACTCCTTTACTATTTGCTGTGGAGTAAGGTTTGATTGCATGTTCATAGTACTACTATTTTAAATCTTATTAGTGATCACTTATCATTGGGATCAATATCTTTTCAAATCCGTTTTGCCACGATTTTTGTTCGCTTCGCAACATAAAAATCTTGCCAAAACTACTCCTTGGTTACGTATAGCCAAGGTTTACACTTTTGATTACAAATATATCGCCCCTCTGGGGCTTTCATTTATAAAATAAGAGCGGATTTCCATCACGCTACTAATCATTTTATCAATTGGTTCATATCTACACTTAAGCTAAGCATATTGGCATTA
>CAZDQR010000138.1:0-8280 GCA_964507315.1 uncultured Roseivirgaceae bacterium | reverse complement strand
TGTTTACAAGAAAAGAATTTAAACATATTATTATAAAATCACTTAATTACTGCCAAGAGAAGAAAGGCTTAGTTGTACATGCCTATTGTATTATGCCTAGTCATTTACATTTGATAATAAGCACGCAAGGTGAACCATTGGAAGCAATAATGCGAGATATGAAAAAATATATTAGTAGAGCAATAATTAAAGAGTTGAATGTGATAAATGAAAGTAGAAAAGAGTGGTTGTTAAGAGCTTTTACAAAAGCAGGTGCGAATTTAAAAAGAATAACAAAATACAAAGTTTGGCAAGATGGTAATCAACCTAAGCAACTAGTTACAACTATATTTATGAAAGAAAAATTAGACTACTTACATAATAACCCGGTTGAAGCAGAAATAGTGGATGAGCCTGAACATTATTTATATAGTTCTGCTCGAGACTACGCAGGCATTAACGGATTACTGGATGTTGAATGTATTGGATGAAGGCAGGGTTCACGCATTTCCGTTGCACTCAAATGCGCGCGAGCTGTAGTGTAGTAGATTAGACAATCAATTGGTTTATAAAAAAATGAAAATTCAATATCCAATCATTACTATTTCAGGGAAAAGTCATATTGAGTTTATCACAAATGATAGAGATCTTAAAATATGCAATAAAAGAGCTTTAAAAAATGGTTATTATAATAATCTGACTATAATTGATAGTGGCTCTAAGAAAATTAAGATTCAAAGCGCAAAAAAAGAAGGCACAGCTGGTTTCCTTTGGGGCTTAAATTTATTTAAGGGTCAACAGTTGGTAGTCAGTTTAAATTACAGTGAAAAGATAGAACGGGTAAAATTAAATGAATTTCAGAAATTGTTGATCAAACTAATTAATAAAGACAAGTATTTCTGGGATTCTGATAACAATCTAAAAAAAAGGATTGATTTTATTATTAATGCCAATTCTATTGAAAATATTTTAGAGAGGTTCACTTTTGAATATTTTGAAAGGTATTAGTTTTACATCAGTTGTCGCGCATTTGAGTGCAACGGAAATGAGTGCAAAGTCGTGAGTGTTTACAGAACAGAGGCTGTTCTAGGAGAGCTTAAAATTTGGTAAAAAGCTTTCCACCTTTGGTCAGGGGTGTCTCCAAACTCTTCCACAAATTCTTTAATCATTTGTTCGCCTAACGAATAATTAATTACATAGCTACGATAGGTAGAGTAGAAGCTAAGTCTTTGCTCTGCTCTTTGAGCTGAATAAAGCAGGTATTTTTGAATATATTCTTTAGCCTCAGTTTTAGAAAGGTCGCCTTCTAAATAGTTCTTGGCAATATTAATTTCTGCAAATTTTAGCTGCTTTCTAATACTCTGAATCTCGTAATAGCCTTCTGCTAATTTGGGGTCGATACCTGCCAATGGAAATAGCACTTCTTTTTCATAGGCTAATCGCTCTGCACCAGGAAAGGCCATTTCTATTCCATAATTGGCACTACCTTCTGCAATAAACGATTGCGGACTAAAAAGTGGGTAGATGGTCATTTCTTTCCAACCGTTTTTATTCACAAGGTTTTTCTCTAACATTACATTATAAACATGGTGGCCAGGGTAGCCTTCGTGGCAGGCTAAATCAATGGCTCTATCTATGTAAATTGGCAAATCTGTGTTTATTTGTATGAGGCTATTATAATTACCCTGATACCAGTTATAGCCACTCCAAGGTTGGTCTGTAACATAACTTAACTCAAAATGCTCTCCCTCTGGTAATTCGATTTTTGTAGCTACTCGTTTTTTAGCTTCGCTAATTGCCGTAGTAAATACACTATTTAGCTTATCAGAGGGTATCACAAACTGAGTGCTGTAATCTAGGTACCTGCTTGCTAAATTTCCAGTACCTGGTATAATAGCATCAAGAGAATCAATCAATTGATCAAAATGTGAGTAGTTTGTTTGGGGAGGAGAGGCATCATAAATATTAAGAGCTTCTAAATTAAAGGGTAGCCTTTTACCCGAAATTATATCTACTCTTGTGTTAACTGCATTTAATTGCTTGTAAAGAAAATTTCTGCGAAGTTTTAAAGAATTAGTACACGCGTTTGGGTCAATAAGCCCCATCCGATGGATTAAATCATTGGTTTTCCATTTAAGTTCTTGATAGGGGAACACCTCGTTTGGCTCATTATTAGTTTTCCATTCTTTAGGGCCGTAATAGGCATCAACAAAGGCGTTATCGTATTTGCCAATCTCTAAGCATAGCTTTACATAGGCTTCTGCGATGTCATCAATCGTTTCTTGGTTCGACTTTTTAGGCTCGCAGCCTGTTGCCACCAAAGCAATAATGACTACTCCAAAATAAAATTTCTTCATCCTTTTAAATATCTCCTAAATTTACCTTCTTCTGCCCGAACTAAATAATAAGCCCACTGAAATTTCGAGCCCAGTATAATCTAATTTAGACTCTGGTAGCTCCACTAGTGAAGAAGAAATTAATCCATTTGTATCCACTCCTTTAACGGTACCTTTTAAATTTAGTTTGGCTCCGCCCACATAATAGTTTGCTCCTAAGGTAATACCAAATTGCCTGTTTATATATTGTATTAATTCCAACCCAAATTCATAGCCATAACCAATATTATTCTCGAAGCTGAACTCAGAATTAGCAACTTCTAGTGTAAGGTAATCGAGCATTGCTCGATCTATATTGCCATAATTTAGTTTGGTACCAAAATTATAAAAAGCAAAACCACCCCCTTTTATTAAAAACGAAGTATTGCTATTTCCTAAATTTATTACAGCTTCAAGAGGAACCATAATGTTAAAAAAAGGTCCAACCATTGGTTTACGAGTGTCTATGGGCTCGTTTGTTGTAATACTCATGCCACTCATACGGTAGAGCGATCCGCCAATATCGATACTAAAAACACCTGCTCCTGCCAAAGATATACCTCGAATGGATAGCGGACTTATTGGAGCAGAGAAGTATCCGTTTTTTGGGATGAAAAAGGAGGCTGATATGCCAAAATCTTGGGCATTTCCTTGCAAAGCCAATAAGGTAGATGCTATAATTAGTAAAATAAATTTGCGCATTTTAGTATATTCAATAGGTAGCAATGATAAATACTTCTGAGCACTTAATGCTAATCAATTTGTAATTTCAAACTATATTTATTCTCTATTTAACAACCCCAATTATGATGAAGCAATTGTTTTTAATTTTAGCCTTACTATTCTCTATAATATCTTGTGAACCCGATGAGAAAATAGAAGTTGCAAATACTATTTTTTATAATGGCATTGTCTATACGGCTGATGCTAATAATACTAGCTATGAAGCTGTTGCTGTTAAAGGCGATAAAATTGTATTTGTAGGTTCTTTTAAAGAAGCGAGTGCCTATAAAGGTGATTCTACACAAATGATAGACCTTAAGGGTAAAACAATGACACCTGGTTTTATCGAGTCTCATGGGCATTTAATGGGGCTAGGGCATGGTGAATTGAACCTCAACTTAATGGGGATAAAAAATTATGATGAAATGGTTGCCTTAGTGAAAGAAGCTGTAGATAAAGCTGCTCCTGGTGAGTGGATTTTGGGCAGGGGCTGGCATCAGAGCAAATGGGATAAGCAGCCAGATAAATTAGTTAAGGGTTTTCAAACACACGATTTATTAAGTGCTGTATCACCTAATAACCCAGTTTACCTGAGGCATGCCAGTGGCCACGCTGGTTTTGCTAACGCAAAAGCAATGGAAATTGCTGGCGTTAATCAATTGGCGGTAGAAGGTAATATTCCTAAAATAGAAGGAGGCGAAGTAATTGTAGATGAACATGGAAACCCAACAGGTATTTTTAGTGAGCGAGCTAGTTCTTTAATATATAAATACATCCCTGAAGAAGATGAAGAGCGTAATAATACTGCGTTGGAATTAGCAATTAAAGCTTGTCAGCGTAATGGCATCACTAGTTTTCATGATGCGAGTGCTAGTCAAAAAACTATAGACCGTTATCAGAGGTTTAAAAATGAAGATAAACTTGGAGTTAGGCTCTATGTAATGATTGCTGGGCCTGATAGAGAATTAACAAAGAAATGGTTAGCACAAGGACCAATGATAGACTCAACCGATCATTTATTAACCGTACGTTCTATAAAACTTAATTGCGATGGCGCTTTAGGTAATAGAGGTGCTTGGTTACTCGAAGAATATTCGGATATGCCCGGTGAATATGGAATGGCTACTTTGCCAATGGAGTACGTGTTGGAGGTGTCTAAAGCTGGACTAGAAAATGGCTTTCAAGTGTGTGCACATGCTATTGGTGACAGGGCTAACCGTGAAATTCTTGATCAATATGAAAAGGCGTTTAATGAAAACCCAGCAGTTACAGATCACAGGTTTAGAATGGAACATGCTCAGCACCTGCACCCAGATGACATTCCTAGATTCGGACAAATGAATGTAATTGCTGCTATGCAAGCCGTTCATTTAAGCTCTGATAGACCTTGGGCTATTGATAGGTTAGGAGAGAAACGGATAAAAGAAGGTGCTTATATGTGGCAAAGTTTGTTGAAATCTGGAGCTAAAGTTATTAATGGTACAGATGTACCTGTAGAGCCTATTAATCCTTTGGCAAGTTTCTACGCTTCGGTTACACGCCAAACTTTAGATGGTACACCTGATGGTGGTTATGAGCCTGATGAGCGAATGACTAGAGAACAAGCATTGCGTTCTTATACCATTGATGCAGCGTATGGCGAGTTTGAAGAACATGTTAAGGGCTCTATAGAGGTTGGAAAACTGGCAGATTTTACTGTTTTTTCTCAAGATATAATGACGATTAAGCCCTCTGAAATATTAACTACTGAAGTGGAAATGACAATAGTGGGGGGCAAAACTGTTTACTCAAAGCAGGACTAATGAATACTCTGGGAATTGTTTTATTGGGAATAGTAGGCTTACATTTTATAATTGGGTTCGGCTATCTCATTTATAAATTGTCTCCTCCAAAGAAAAAAATCAAGACTAAATAAATGAAACACTACTCACAACCAACGTTGCTAATAAACGAGCGTGTGGCTCGCAACAACATTAAAGTGATGGCGGCCAAGGCCAGAGAAAACAACCTTTCTTTTGAGCCTCATTTTAAAACGCACCAATCTAAGGAAGTTGGGGAGTGGTTTAGAGAAGAAGATGTTACAGCAATTACAGTTTCTTCGGTGGCAATGGCCATTTATTTTGCAGCAAATGGTTGGGAGAACATCACTATTGCGTTTCCTGTTAATATACTAGAATTAGAAGAAATAGAACGGCTTGCAACCAAGGTGAAACTTACATTATTAGTGCAAGATACCCTTATTGTAGAAAAGCTTAATACCTTAACTTCTAAGGTTTATCTATTTATAGAAGTTGATGCTGGATATCACCGAAGCGGTATTAATATTAATTCTACGAAAGAAATTCGAAATATTATAGAGATAATTAAAACTACTAAACACTGTTTTAAAGGTTTTTATTACCACGCAGGCAATAGTTATAATGCAAGAAGTTCGAGCGATGTACTTGCGTTATATGCAGATATGAGTTCGAAACTGGCATTGCTTAAACAAGAGTTTAAAGATTACAAGCCCCATATTGCCACAGGTGATACCCCTTGTTGTAGTGTTGTAGATGTATTCGAAGGCATCGACAGTATTCACCCAGGTAATTTTGTGTATTACGATTATACTCAAGTGCAAATCGGATCGTGCGAAATTATAAATGTTGCGTCCCATTTATTATGCCCTATTGTGGCACTGCAAAAAGAACGAAATGAAGTAATTATATATGGTGGGGGCGTTCACCTCTCTAAAGAAGCCTTTGAAACAAGCGAATTGAAGCATTTTGGCTTGGTTGGAAAGCTAAATGTGGATGGAGAATTTGAAGCTTATGAATCATCTTTTGTAAAATCTGTTTCTCAAGAACATGGTATTATTTCCACCACACAAAAAGTTATCAATGTTTTAAAAGTAGGAGATTTGGTGGCAATATTGCCTATTCATTCTTGTATGACGGTTGATTGCATGTCTAATATCTTTACAGAAAGAGGAAATATTATTTCTACATTGCCCAAATAAGAAAAAAAGTAAAGTATGCTAAATTGAGCGTGAGAATAAACAGAGGCTATTTTATATGATGCTCTAAACAAAATGACGAGTTAATTTTTTCAATAGCAAATATTTCAAATTTTTATCATTGTTAATTAAGACATTTTGGTCTTAATTTGCAATTTATGAAATCGAGTGTTTCCATAGCTTTATTGCTTCTTTACGTAGCGTATTTATTCAAGGGGTTATTTCCTTACATTGAATATGAGCTAAACTATGAATACATCTCAGAAGAACTGTGTATAAACCTTGAGGATGACCTGTCAGCGTGTAAAGGTAAATGTTATTTAAATTCTCAGATAAAACTTTTTGTCGGGGATCAAAATTCAGAACAAGGAGCTCCCTTGGAATCGAGAACAGAGGTTAAGGTGAATTCTCATACACTTATCAATAGCATTAAATTGTCTTTAAATTCTGACTGTATCGAGTCAGAATTTTTAATAGTAGATACTCATTTGAGGAATAATGTGATTCTCGAATTAGAAACCCCTCCACCCAAACAATTGGGGTAATTTTTCTTTCTTCTAGCTTTACTACACTATGGTGGTATTAAAAAGAACAATTTTTGTTTTTTGTTAAAGAATACGGCTGTTTTTCTGTTAGAGAAAAGCTAGAAATTCAATTATACATTACATCTGAAAGTCAAACTTGATTTTCAGTACTAATCTTATTTTTTTAAGGAGCACTTAACCTGAACTATTCATAGTAATTCAGGAAAATCCTGCTCCCCAATACACATTATACTAAAATGAAAAAAATATACTTTTTATTATTAACAGCATTGAGTCTTTACATGCCGCTAGGCTCTTTTGCACAACAAATAACAGCTCGAATTGTAGATGCTCAAACCAATGAACCAATTCCAGGGGCAACAATTATCGTTGAAGGAACTAACCAAGGTGTAGTTTCAAATAACCAAGGCATATTTTTGATTGAAAATAATCAAGATGCTATAATGCTAGAAATATCATTTGTAGGCTATGAAACTTTGCTTGTTTCTGCAACTGATATTCCATCAATTATTAAGCTTACTCAGTCTATTACTAGCCTTAATCAAATCGTAGTTACCGGTAACAGAGGAGGGCAAGAAAGAAAGGATGTGCCAGTTGCCATATCAACCATTTCTCCGCTTGTTATGGCTGAAACCAAGCCTATTAAACTAGATCAGGTTTTAAATAAAGTAAGCGGGGTTTATATGACGGATTTAGGCAATGAACAACATATGATGGCAATTCGCCAACCAATATCTACAAAGGGTTTGTTTTTGTACTTAGAGGATGGTGTTCCAATTAGGGTAGCAGGTGTTTTTAATCATAATGCTTTGTTGGAAATGAATATGGCAGCAACGAGTAAAATAGAGATTATTCGTGGGCCAGCTTCATCTATGTATGGTAGCGAAGCAATTGGTGGTGCCATAAATTTTATAACCCAAAACCCTACTGCAACTCCAAATGTAAGGTTTGGCATTCAAGGCAATAATATTGGATACCAAAGAATGGATTTATCATTATCTAATACAAAAGGAAAATTAGGAGCCTATGTATCAGGTTATTATGCGCGTAGTAGAGATGGGTACCGAGATTTTAGCGATTTTGATAAATTGGCATTAACTGCAAAATTAAACTACACTATTAATGATAATACAAAATGGAGTAACTCACTGACTTATATAGATTATGTGTCTGACATGTCAGGTAGTTTAGACAGTGCCAATTTTTATGGAGAAGAGTATTCATCCGTTTATACATTTACAAACCGAGATGTAAATGCATTAAGGTTTAAGTCGGAACTGCAACATTTCTGGAATAAAAACAGCGAAACGAAAGCTATTTTTATTTACCGTAAGAATTCAATTGCTCAGTTGCCCTCCTACAGAATTAAAGATGACTATTCTCCTTGGGGAAACCCTGGAGGAGACAGGAATTTAGCACATGGCGAAAGTAACGACAATGCGTTTGATAGCTATGGAACAATTATTCATCACCAACAAAATTTTGATTTTCTAAACAGTTCTGTAACGGCTGGTTTTAGTTTAGACTATAGCCCCAATACGTATAAGGCCAATTATATAAGCATTAATAAAACTGATGAAGGCATTTATGATTCTTTCATTAACCATGCAGACTCTATGCTAACCGATTATGAAGTAGATTTAACAAATGTAGCTGGTTATAT